>JBILOD010000376.1:0-4434 GCA_044374645.1 Pseudobdellovibrionaceae bacterium
AATCACGGCTATTGGCCTGAAAAACATTACTCAGTTTTCACCGTGATCATCCTTTGGATTTTGGGTCTCCTATGGTAGCCACCAACCTCAACCAATCTAATTGCTCTCAATTTTACAACTCCCCCAGATCTCTTTGGTTTCAGGTTCGCAGGAGAGCAGCTCAGCAATGTCCCGATTGTAAAATCCTAAACGTCGCGAACGATTTTCCGCGTGGGGCTCAATCGAAAAAGATTTCTCCACCTCCAAAAGTGATCCCGCCTCCTGACGCACACTCGGAGTATCGCAGAGGTAAGCCACAGCGAGGGCTGAGGAGCGGCGGCGCTCTTCTAACGTTTTTTGTTTTTCGAGATAGCGCCTGAAGATTCGAAACGACATCCAATCGGCAAATTTTTCATCGACATTTCTTGCCATGCCCTTTTTCACAAACGGCTGACAGTACTGACCGCAATTATAATAGCCTTCTTCATAGATCATCGAGAGTATGCGTTTAGTTTCCTCAATGGCATTCTTGAGAACCTGATCGCGGGTACCGTCACCCTGACTCGTAAAAAATTTCTCTTTTGGCAATGGCGTTTTTGTTTTTTCATACTCACATTGGATCACTTGAAAGAATAATTCCGGACCGAAAACATAACCTCGCATTTTCGAATGAGCCGGAGTGTACCCCTTGCCATTCAGCTCGGAGACCAAGACCTCCGGATTAAAGAAATAAGGGTTCCTACGCACCTTTTCAAACTCCGTATAAGTGGGAATCAGCATGTGAGTGAAACTATTCCGATTGGCATAGTAGTTTAGGTCATCCACCAGGTCTTCATTCACTTGCCTTGCAATCTCTGCAGGATCGAACTCTTTTGTAAGCGCTTTGTTATTATCCAAACAAAGTGCGAGCTGGTCATAGGGCCTTGGCTGCAACACTTTTGAAATCGCAATCTCTTCCATTTTTTTTATTCGACGTCCCCAATCATCACACGGCAACGCCTGTTTCTGAACTCCGATCAAATCCGCAACTAGCTTCAACCGCTGGCCGTTTGCTCGAAGCCAAGCACTGTTATAAACACCGGGATCAATGCTGTGTGAAAGTTCATGAGCCAGAATGCTATAAATCGCCGCTTCGGACTTTAAACTATTAAACATACCCGTACAGACAGTAATTTTATTATAGCCCGGTGAATAAAAAGCATTTATTAGGGACTCCGCACAGTCCTTTCGACTATCAAAGACATCGAGATCCAAGAAAGGCAATGTCAACTCGACCTCTTTCACACGACGAACTAAAAACTCTTTGGTGCTGTCTGCCATAGGAAATTCCGCAATTTCCGAAAGTAAATGCCCGCGAATCTCCTCGAATGAGTGTTTGACTCTCTGCCAATTGGGATGTTCGACATATTTTGCCAGTGTGATCTGATCAAAAAGTTTGTAATACTCGCGATTGATCGGCATCAGTTCAGCCTGAGTTCGCTCAGACAAGCGCACCTTCCCTAGGGTTGGGTCCTTTTTTAAAGCGCGTTCCTCAGCAACATCATTGAGCATTCGCTGCCAATCATCGTTCCATCGACCATTCAACCGAAGCCAACGAATCGTCTCTGCCTCTTGCTGAATCAACTCTCTCAGCTTTACCAGCAAGGGTTTTGCTCGCTTTTGCAGGTCTCGCGGTAAGCGCGACTCCGCCGCTAGCAAGGCCCGGAGGTCCGTGAGTGCTGAGATTGTTAGTAAATTACTTTTATTTGATCTTCCGAGATCCAGCTCACCATCAACAACTTTAAGATGTCCACGATGATCCGCATCCCAAAGCTCGCGGCACAGCTGATCGGTGATTTGAGAACACAAGATCGGCGTCGCCACCGGAGCGGCGAACCCAACCTCAGTGAGGGTGAAAATTAAGAGTAGGATCGGTACACACCGAATAAACCAATTATTTAAAACTATACCCATTATCTTGTCCCTTCCATGGTTCTGACAATAAATAGAATTAATACTTTTTAGCGGTACTGTCTCCCCCAACCACCCAGAGGCTGAGCCATACGACGCCCCCAAAATAAGAGCAAGAATAGGCCAATGCCAAACATTACCCCGCTCAGCATTTGCCCACGGGTCAAACCCATAAACCCAAAACCAATTTGCGCATCAGGCATACGGAACTGTTCATCCACAATACGAATGATCGCATAAAACACCACACAGAGCGCGGCAATGACTCCTGGTTTACGAGGCTTGTACCAAACCAAACCCAGCAAAATAAATAACAAAAGTCCTTCTCCCGCCGCTGCGTAAAGTTGCGAAGGGTGCCGCAACACCAAAAGGGGAGCAATCGCATCGGTGACGGCCTGATTCCCTTCTTGGATCGCCAATACAATTTTATTCAACATCTCATGCACACTCATTTGCGAAGCAAACTCCGTGTGACTTTTTTCGACGAGACTCAACCAAGACTCCCGTCCGACTCCAAGTTTTTCCACCACCGTTGCAAGATCTCGCATTTTGGCGGGCTCTTGTGACGGCCACAAAAAAATGTCCGAAGGAAATTTTATTCCAAGGGGAAAATCAGCCGGTGCCGGGCGGCCAACCAATTCGCCATTAATAAAGTTAGCAATACGCCCAAAAAAAATACCAATAGGTCCACAGATCGACGCCCAATCTAATAGGTGCAACGTATTGAGGCGATTGGCTCGAGCAAACAACATACAGGCAAGAATGAGCCCCAGGATTCCACCATGGGAGGCCATGCCTCCTTCATTCACCGCAAGCACTCCCCAGAAAGGAAGTTCGCTCTTAAACTGCCAAAGTAACTCCGGACTATAGAACAACACATACCCAACACGTCCACCGATGAGAATGCCGATGGCTGAATAAGTGATAAAATCTGAGACTAAACGAACAGGAATTTGCGCCTTATTTCGAAGCGCCATTTTATGTATCAAAAAGTAGGCACAAATAAAGCCTGCAAGATAGGCCATTCCGTACCAACGAACGCCGAAGTTTCCATAAATCTGCCACAAAAACGGATCAAAATTGTGTACCATAATCTCCCCATCATTTCCGAATGGCTTCTATTCAAACGAATACCGTCTCCAATGGCAACTATTCCAGTGGTCCAAATGGCAATGATACGCCATGGCATGAGTGCATTCCATTCCTATTAATTACCGTGTAAAACCGAGGAATATCTCTTCAATCAAAGGACCCCATGGCAGCTCTGAATAAAATCTTTTTTCGTGGTTTAGTGACCATTATTCCTATCGCCGTTACTCTCTACTTATTATTCTGGATCGTGTCGATCATGGAGACCCTCGTCGGACAAATTCTCCGAGCCTTCGTGCCTGATGGTTTTTACATTCCTGGCCTTGGGGTGATTGCCACTATTTTTTTGATCTTTATCTTTGGCTTAGTCCTTAATAATTTTGTGATGAGTGAACTCATGGAACGCGCCGAGAAAAAGCTCAAATCCATTCCTTTTTTCAAAGCCATTTACTCTCCACTCCGCGACCTGATGAACTTATTCTCAAAAAGTGGCGCTTCCGGAATGAAAAGCGTCGTGCTGGTTGAGATTAATGAGGGCATCAAAATTATTGGCGTGGTCACGCGCGAAGATTTTTCAGATATGCCAGCCATTCTCCAAGGCACAAAAATGGTAGCAGTCTATTGCCCCTGGAGTTATGGAATGGGAGGATTTACTCTCCTGGTACCACAAAGTAAGATTGAACCTGTGGATCTTCCCATTGAAAAGGCCATGAGCTTAGCCATCACCGGCTGGGTCAAGGTTGATCCAAAGCAAACTAAAGAAACGGAGACTCATTCGTGAATCAACGTCGAACCACACTTGGCAAAGCCCTATACATCAATCAGGACCCGCGCCTCTACGGAACCTTCGCTGAGATCGGCGCTGGTCAAGAGGTCGCTCGCTTTTTCTTTCAAGCCGGCAAAGCTTCACAGACCATCGCCAAAACCATTTCAGCCTACGACATGACCTTTAGTGATGAAATTTATGGTCGCGAAAAAAACGGGCGCTATGTTTGTGAATCACGACTCAACAAGATGTTACAAAAAGAATTTGATTTGCTTCCCGAGCGACTCGCAAAGATTCGTGGTGACCATACCCAATTTTTTGCTTTTGCCAGTACCGTAGCAACCAGTTCCGACACCTCACGGTCCTGCCATGGCTGGATGGGTTTGCGCTTTCAAACGGAAGCCAATGGCCCAACGAATGACGTCATCATGCATGTGCGCATGCTTGACCGCCATCGTCTTCAACAACAAGAGGTGCTTGGTATTCTAGGTGTGAATTTACTCTTTGCGGCGTTCTACTATCGTCAAGACCCAGATGCATTCTTAACGATCCTCACTGAAGATATCAAAGAGGGGCGATTGAGCATTGATCTCATTCGATTTTCAGGTCCCACTTTTCACCAATTTGATGACCTATTTATGAATCTTGAG
>JBILOD010000612.1:0-2534 GCA_044374645.1 Pseudobdellovibrionaceae bacterium
TTGGCATCGAGATCTTTTTTGACTTCATAAAGTGGAAGAAACCGAAGACCACGTCTTTGCACAAGGTATGCGCCATCGGGTGTGCGGGCAGATCCCTGGACATCCATTTCACTGAAAGTGATTTCTTGAAACTTCTTCTTACCAGCAGCAGAGAGGTTCACGACACCTAGTAATGGGACGAGAAAGCCGAGCAGTGCTATTTTAGAAAGAGTCATAGTCGCCTCCATGATGGATGAGTTTCTAAGGTTTCGAGACGACGTGCCAAAATGGAAAACCGGTGTTAAACTACTTCTCGGTCAGTATAACATTAGGCTGAGTCCTGTTTACAAGGGGGACTCTCTCAATGAAACACTTAAGATTATTGAAGAAAAAAGGTTGAATTATCTGTCTATATCTCTAACACTTAAATCGAAAAAACTGATGAGGATTTTGACAGCCCCAAAACGTCGATGGAGTTTGGCGATGAAACCATCAATGATGAGTCTTTTAATTTTTCTGATAACCACAGTATCGGTTCGTCCCTGTTTTTCTGCTCGCTGGACTCCACCTCGTGCTGACAAGCCCACCCTCAAGCTGGGTGTTGTTGGTACCGCTCTCAATTTAGATATCGATCATTTAGAGGATGAATCACCCATTCCTGTGGAGTATCGTCCTAATTCCGTTGGTCGCTGGTCTGTGGGTGTCGAGTACCTTGGGTTCGGAGCGACCATCGGCAGCACTCCGGAAAGAAATCCAATTCAAGAAGCCCAATTCGGAAGTACGAAGGGTTCTGATTATCAGTTTCGTTTTTTGCGGGAACAAAATTCGTTTGATCTCTTCTATCAGAAGTATCAAGGATTTTATATTCTCAATTCACAGCAAATTGAACCAACCAGACAGTCCACTGATCCCTATCTTCAGAGACCCGATCTCTTTACCGAACATTACGGATTGCAGTACTTTAGAACTCTGAGTCCAGAGGAGTTTTCGATGGCTTCCTGTTTTGAACAAAGTGGTTGGCAAAAGGAAAGCGGTGGGACTTGGTTTTTTTATGGAGGTGTTGATCGTCATCGTATCAAGGCTGATTACAGTCTCATTCCGACACAAGTTGCTGAGTTTTTTCCGACCATTAAAGATTTCACTGGTGGCGAGTTTACCACCGCCAAACTTGGTTTTGGCGGCGCCTATGCACTAATCTACAATAACTTCTTTGCCGCGATGAAACTGATTGTAGCTGGAGGACAACAGCAACAACACTACCACCTCAATTCGGAAACCGTCGATCGAGTTCTTCCGAGTTCAGGCGGGAATGCTAAGATTAGTATGGGTTATAACGGCGAAAACTACTTTGGGAGCTTGAACGTGTTTCTTGATTCCACCGATTTGGTCATGAACGACGGTAAGCTGAAAATGGGAACTATCGAAACCAGTATTTTCTGGGGAACCCATTTATAATCTCAATTCTTGGCAGATTCACGCCACAATAAGTATGCGAGTGTTCACGGAAGAACGGCCTTTTGTAGTTTTGCTGCGACAAATTAAGTCCCTGACCCGTCTACATAATTTCTATTTATTTTAAAAAAGATCCACCTCGCCTCATTCTGCGGCTATACTTAGATCCAGGAAGTGATTCGAGGGGGAAGCTCTATAAGCTGGCTCTGGCATTTTCGGAAAACGAGTTCGGAGCGCAGCCAAAGGGACTTTGTCCCGGAGACGAGCACCGCTTGTTTGAGGCTTTACGGAAATGCCAGAGGCAGTTTATAGAGCGCCCTCGGTTTGATCGACTTCCTAAGGAGAATTGCATGAGCCAACGTGGACATTATCTGCGGCGGTGTCATGTTTGTGGGGCGACGATTGAAAAAGAGAGTCAAAGTATGGGATGTTGTGCGCATTGCGGAAAGAACATTGCGCCGTTTTATTACTTTGACGAGCGGCAAATCATCGGCTTTGGTGATGTCATAGGTGAAACTGTGCGAGAAGGCGACTCAACAGATCATACCTATCGGCCTCTCATTGGCATTGGTTTATATTGGGAGGCAGAGCCTAGAGCTTTGATGTTAAAACGCTAGGATAGTAAGATGCAAGTTAAGATCAGTGATATTCAGAGGGCTCGTGAGCGCCTTAAAGGCATCATTAAAGAGACGGCCATTGATAAAAGCTTTAGTGCTGGCAAGCTTTTGGGTGCTGAGGTCTATTTGAAAATGGAGAACGAACAACTCACCGGGAGTTTTAAAATTCGCGGTGCGCTCAGCAAGATTTCTTCTCTCTCTGCTGAAGAACGAGCGCGAGGAGTGGTCGCAAGTTCTGCGGGCAACCATGCTCAAGGAGTGGCCTACAGTGCGACCAAAATGGGAGTATCATCAAAGATCGTAATGCCTGAAATGGCTCCACTTATAAAGATTGATGCCACTCGTGGTTATGGTGCTGAAGTGGTGCTACATGGAAGCATATATGACGAAGCCTTTGAACGAGCCAAAGAGATCGAACTACAAGAAAAGCGAATTTTTGTTCATCCCTATCAAGACGAGCAAATTATTGCCGGCCAAGGAACCATT
>JBILOD010000377.1:0-4431 GCA_044374645.1 Pseudobdellovibrionaceae bacterium
TGGGGATTGAATATTTATATCTTTGGAAGCCAGTTTGAGGGGACTTGGGGGCCACCCTTGCAGTCTGTGATTGTCATAACAGTATTGAGCGGTATTCTTTGTCTATTGACTACCTCTAAGGTCATTCGCGAAAGTTCATTAGTCCTTTTGAGAGAACAGAAGTCCTAGATCAATGCGGGTTAACGTTGTTGATGATTGGGTGAAAAACTTTTCGGGTTTGTACTTAGGGTGGCCTTAAATTGACGATTGAATTCGGAGAGGTTTGTAAAGCCTGAGGCGAATATGGCTTCCGTTACGCTAGCTCCATGATTCATAAGATTCATGGCTTCAAACAAACGCACTCGTTGTCGGTATTTGATGGGCGAAATGCCATAGGCCTTCGTGAAATTCCTGGTGAGCACGACATGGTGTTGTCCAAAACGATTGGCCAATTCGGCAATCGTCATCTCTTCACGGTAATGTTGATCAATATAGTTTTTGGCAAGTCGGGAGACGCGGGAGTGAGCCATTTGTGGCTCGAGAAATAAACTGCCTTCTGATGGCTGGGCGTGATTCAACAGAAATCGGGCCACGGCTTCCTTGCTGGAGAGGTTCGGGGTTCCTTTACTCTTAATTAAGAGTGGCTGCTTCCATGTGATACCGTTGAGTGGCGTCGATGATACCATGGCATTCCAGTGCAAGGTTCCGGGGTTGATCTTCCAGTAGATCAAGGTGTAACTGGGTATAAATACAAAGTATTGACCCCACAGCGACACTTCTCGATCGCCAGAAACCGGACAAATTTGATCGGGATCAAACTCAGTCCACCCCAACAGCCAGCTGGGCCCGAAGGTATCTACTACTAGCCGTTCACGGTCGTAAAAGTCGACGCGTTCGTAGAACATAAGATCGTGCTCCACAAACTGTACAGTGCCGCTGTGGCGAGTTGTATCAATGCTGAATCTTGCACCCGTAAAATTAGCCATGTTTTTAAAGCTTGGAGGACGGATTAGAAGGAGGCAAGAAGGTTTCATGTCTGGGCGGTCGAAAATCATAGAAAAGTTAAAAAACCAGAAGTTTTTGGCCAAGGGGCAGCTTATTCTGAGGTGCGACTCTTTTTCTTAAGTGACGGATGAACAGAGGAGACCCAATGAGAGTGATTCAAGGACCCGCGTTACTCTATTTTCTTTGTTTAGTGGCACTTCCGTTGGCTTTGGGTTTTTGGAGTTTTTTGGTTATTGAGAGATCAATGTTGCTACCCGGGGCCGGCGGAGTCTTCAATTTTTTGACCTCAATACTCGTTTTTTATACGAGCCTCATTGGTATCTATCGTCTTTATCTCTACAAAGTGGGCTTTCCGATGGGAGTGATTCCTGTTGGAAGTCAGGCGGAGCGCCAGTGGATGATTTATATTTTATTTTGGCTCCTATTTTTCTTTCCGGTGGTAATTCCCCGCTGGATTCCAATCCCTCTGAGCGGTTGGTGGTTTCGTTTATTGGGAGGCAATATTGGTCCCAAGAGTTATTTCAGCGGGGTGATTTACGATCCTCATCTTGTTACGATTGGTCATCACGTTCTCGGTGGGGCTCAAAGTATGATTGTTCCTCATATCGCTGAAGGTGAGTATCTCGCTCACCATCCGATCCATATTGGTAATCATGTTACGATAGGTGCAGGAGCTGTGATCCTGCCGGGAGTGGTGGTGGAAGATCATGTGATGATTGGCGCAGGAGCCATCATACCCAAGAATGCGCGTCTTCTACGCGGTGAAGTTTGGGCGGGCAATCCGGCGCGGCTGATTAAGCGCAAGCCTATACCAGGGAATTCTCATTCAGAGTGTGTGGTGTGAATTGCAAAAAATTATAGTTTCAGGAGGTTCTATGAAAGGAATTCTATTGGCGGGAGGCAGCGGAAGTCGACTGTATCCTCTGACTCAAGGTACGAGCAAACAACTTTTGCCGGTGTATGATAAACCGACGTTGTACTATCCTTTATCGATTTTGATGTTAGCAGGTATCACAGAGATTCTGATCATTAGCACTCCACGTGATACTCCCAATATCCGCAACTTGCTCGGCACCGGAGAACAGTTAGGTTTAAAATTACAATACAAGGTTCAAGAAAAACCTGAAGGGATTGCTCAAGCCTTTTTGCTCGGCGAAGAGTTTTTGGAGGGGCAGCCCTGTTGCCTCGTTTTGGGTGATAATATTTTTTATGGCCATGAGCTTTCACAGCAACTGGAGCGTGCCTCTCAAATTAAATCAGGCGCCGTGGTGTTCGGATACCATGTCAGTGATCCTGAACGTTATGGTGTGATTGAATTTGATACTAAGGGGAGGGTCCTTTCCATTGAAGAAAAACCAAAGGTCCCAAAATCGTCTTGGGCCGTGACAGGCTTGTACTTCTATGACCAGCAGGTCGTTGAGTATGCCAAAAACCTTCGTCCTTCGGCGCGTGGGGAGCTCGAAATTACAGACATCAATAAGCTATATTTACAGCATTCTGAGTTACAAGTGCAATTGTTGGGGCGTGGAGTAGCGTGGCTCGATACGGGCACGGAACTCTCATTGCTTGAGAGTTCGCAGTTTATCCAAACACTTGAAAAACGCCAGGGCCTCAAAATTGCCTGCCTGGAAGAGATCGCCTTGCGAAAAGGGTTGATTTCAACAACTCAGTTTGGTGAACTCGCAAAGAGTTATCCGAACAGCAGTTATGGTTTGTATCTTAAGAAAATGGCCATCGAAGGACTTCCGATTTAGATTGCGCTTAAAAAGGCCAACCTCTGCTTCGAGCGTTGGCCTTGCGCCTTTGAAGCGTCTCACCTGGGTTCGCGTCATCTCGCACCCATCGCCATGAATGCCACCTCCACGCCATCATGGCATGATCAGTTATGAGACAATTAGTTTTCGGAGAAATGGCCTACCATTGTCTGAACCCTGTAGTTTCCCTGTTAAATAGAAATGATAGAGGTCATTCCCGAGCTGATGGGGCGGCAGCAGAAATTCCCGGAACACATTTTTATTGTCTTGGAAGTGATTATTTGAGGGCGTTTTAAAATTGAACCAAGTTATTCATTCTTGAAGTTACACATCGCACCTAGACGTTCTGATCAACTAGAATATATTGAAATTCTTTGTCGCTATAGAATTGGGTGTAAATTTGGAATGTTCCTTCTCCATCGAAGACCCGTCAAGTTGGCTGGGGCCTCCTTTCCCCGGAAGACTCCAGACGACCAACCCCGAAGGCCCCAATCCAGGGGGCCTTCGGTTGGATTCTACGAGACTCAGGGGCTTAAGGTAAGTTGTCATCCAAACACTGTTGGCTAGAGAAAAAGTCGACGATCATGTGTTGGAGTTGTTCGATCTTTGCTTGGACAAGTTGAGTAAACGTATCCAATTTGAACTTAGAGCCACGATGGAGACATCTCAATAGAAGCATACTGGGAACAAAATAAGGGCTGAATAAACTTTGTTTTGCGTCAGTGTTTTTTTGTGTTGACGCCGGTTTTCGATAAAAACCTTGGTGGTGGGGCATTCTGAGGGAATGTTTTAAAATCACGCTCAGGGATGTCTAAGCGCGCTTAATCCGAACTATTAATTAGCGTGAGTTCCTAGTGCAATAAAAAATGAATGGACTTGCCAGAGCCCGTTTACGACGGTCAAATTCACCACTTGAAAAGCGTGATATGGTACTTCTAAAGTTTCTGGAGGTTACCAATGAATTTGAAGACTCAATCCACAGATGAAATTATCTCACACGTCAAACTGCTTGTGCAGAAAGAAAAGTCACTGACAGTGCAGATCATTGATACTCTCCTAGAGATAGATCAACGAAAGGCATTTTTACCAAAACAGACCAATATGTATGCTTTTCTGACCGAAGAACTAGGTTATTGCTCTGGAACGGCCATGTTACGACTCAATGCCATGAGGGCACTCAAAGTGGTTCCTGAAGTTCGGGAAAAGATTTTAGACAACAGGCTTAGTCTGAATGATGTCGCGAAAACTCAAAGTTATATTAATAAGGTCAATCGCTCGACTGCGGAGCCCTTGAATACGGCGGAGCAAAAGGAACTTTTCGAGGTCGCAGAAAGAGCCTCGGCTAAAGACCTAGAATTGGCTCTTGTTAATAGACACAATGAAATTGAAGCGCATAGGGCCGAAGCTATTGGAGGCACAGCTCCTGAACCTCGTAAAGTCTATCAAAAGATTGTTGTGGAAGCCGAGCCCGAAGTCATAGAACTGATTGAAGAACTTAAGTCACTGTTATTGCACAAAATCATCGACGGCAATTTGAATCAGATTCTCAAAGAGGCCCTGCCTTTGGCAATCCGTGAAATAAAAATCAAAAAGGGTTTAGTGAAAAGAACGAGTGCACTCAAGCCTTGCACCGCAACCTCATCGATGATGGCGCAAGAAGTTAAATCGCCAGAAATAGCAAAGAAGGTTACCC
>JBILOD010000378.1:0-4409 GCA_044374645.1 Pseudobdellovibrionaceae bacterium
CCGCGAGACTGTCGGTACTAAATTAGCACTTCTTGATAACACCGATTTTCTCAATCAGCACACGGACTCCCAATCGGTGGGAATGATTGACCTCAGTGAAGAAACTCCTGCCCAGGAGCGAGTTCGTGATTTGCGAGAGTGGGAGAATGTACACAATCCAAACTTTTTGAAGGATGTCTTAGATGGCTCGATTCACTTTTACTTTTCCCCTCTCCATGAGACAACGAAGTTTTATTTAGGAGGACGGAATCCTCCGATTTTGGCAGTGATTCGGTACTTTATAAAAATCTTTCAGCTGGACCTCAAGCCACGCGCAGAGGAAGAGTCCATTCTACAAAAAATCATTAGTGAGTTTGATCCAAAATCAGTGCAAGGCAATTCTTATCTCGATGGATGGTTTAAGAATAACATACCTAAGCTTTTGCAAAATTCTATGGATGTTGAATACTCGTTCAACACCTTGAATCGTTTTCGGCTCACCGAAAAATTGAAATCCATCAGTGGTGATACGGGGATTGGGTCCATTCGTTGGTGGCTCGAAAAACAACCATTGTTTACTCATCCCATTGGCCAAGCTAAGGCAGAGAGACAGACCCCTGACCCGGTTGCGGCATTGCAGGGGCCGGTAACAACAGCAAAGGATTTGCAAATCACGGAGGTTGCCCATGAAACCACCTCGTTTTTAGTCTATGAGTCCATCACGCGGTCTCACAAGGGATTGCCAAATGTTTTTATCTCACGCCAAGGCATTCTCGGGGAAATGGCCGCCTTCGGAAATGGTTTTTATGTGAAGGTCGGTCACCGCTCTGGTTTTCGTGGCACTGGATTTACCATTCGGTTTCGTATGCACCCAGAGGCCGTTCTGGGAGTGGATTTTGAATACATCAAGGAGCATCAGTACGTCGTTGTTCGCAATAGAACCGTCTTGACCATCATTCCTGAGAATATGCAGTTGGACTTGCTTGGATATTATTCGATCCTCACGAGCGCAGAAGGGTTCTCAAAAGATGATGAAGGCGTGCTCCATCGGCTCAAACTGGCCTTGCGTTCACAGTTTGCCCACCCGAGCATGGAAGACCTGTTAGCACTTAATAGATTTTCAAAAGCACAACTCATCAATGTCCTGGAGAGAGATATATCGCTCGAGAGTAATATTTTGCTCCTGCCGATTTTACTGACCAAAAATCCAACCCCTGGGGAAATTGTTTCGATCATGAGAAAGATGCAATTCAAAAAGAAATCATGGGAACGGGAATATGGGGAACGGTTTGAACTGCTCTGGAGCCAGAGGCCAGCAGAACAAATAGAGAATTTGTTCTTGAAGAGCCAGCCGTCGGCAGCAGAAGTTCGTGATGCTTATCAGATCGAATTGGTGCCGCAAGATCCACTCTGGTATATTGAATTCATTCTCCCTAAGTTGCTCACCCGCGAAGATATGATCGAATTTGCCCAATTTTGGGGATTGGCATTAGCTAAAAAAGCTAAGCCGTCTAAAAAAATGCGAAAGTACATGATTGAGATTGGCCGCAAGTTTTATGAGATGGAACCAAATGAAACTGATGTCGCTTCATTTCACTTTTTTTTGGGAGAATCAGCGCTGTCATTGGGTTTAGCATCTCAATCCATGAAGGACCCCTTGATCTTTGCGACTGCTGTCGGAAAGAGTTTGCAAATGAAGGAAGGTCCTGGTGTCCTGACCACCATTCCATTCGAGCATAAGGCTGTTAAGAGGATCTGGAGCCATCAGAAAGAAAATGTTTTGAAACAGAGTCTCACACTGCAAGAACTTATGACTATGGTGGACTTAATGGTCCTACCAGAGATTCACCTCGATTTTGCCCATTATGCCTTAGATCATCACCTTTTTAAAAGGCGCAGCGACATGATCAAGTTCGTGGCTAAATTGGATGACTTTAAGTCTCTGGAGCAAACGCCCAGGGGGGGTGATGTCGTTAAGCTTCGCAGGAGGTTTATGGAAGCCTTCTTCGACTTTAAAAGTATTTCGAAGATCGAGTTATACCAATTTTTGGGCCACGCTCGATTTTTAGATTTCGATGCGAAACAGAAAGTCTATTTCCATCCGCTATTCAAGATGAAGAGCATTGAGGATCTGATGGACCTAGAAAAAAACACCTCATCCATTCAGAGGTTTAATGAGCTTCTTGGTGAGAATCCACACTGGTTACGCCAGATTGGTGAGTTGGATCGGGCTCAACTTATTCAACTTTTTCAAAAATTGAATTTTGGTAGCGCTTCCATAGTCGTTTTGAAACTCTATCTCCAACTTTTCGAAAGTGATGTTGTAAATGTCTTAGAAAAGTTTACTTCGGCTTTGTATACTGGCGCGATCAACGATCCTAATCCCAACCGGTTCAAAGAAGTGGAAGAGTTTTGGATTTACGCTTTTAAAAAATTCGTTCAGGAACAGCGTCCCAGTCCCAGTTCGCTATTGCTGTTATTGCGTAACATTGGAACAAAAGAGTCATACCAGGTATTCTTAGCTGCCTTGTTTGATCAAATGCAAACGACTGATGAACTGCGTTTACTTGAAAAACTCAATCCTTCTAGGACTGAGATGAATTTATCTATTGGTATGTTCATGTCCAATAGCGAAATTAAAACAATGAATGAAGAAGTCCTCTTGCCACGACTGCAAAAGTGGTTGAGAGAGCGTGAACTTTTAGACCAAGAGACCGGCCAATTAACGCCCGAAGTTTTTATCGCTGTGGATGATTTGCTGGAGACTAATACGGCTCGTTTGAAGTGGTTGAAAACCTTTATCGGCTTGGGACGTAAGAACTCCAATTTCTTGCCCGTGTTTCGTCGAGACACCTTTCAGGATCCTGCGATCTTCAATTTGAGCCGCGCGAGATATTTGACCTCCGATGAAAAAACGAAATCAGATCAATTACAAAAGATGTTTTACTTGGTTCATCTTGATTTGCTCGTCGATCAGTTTCAACGTTTCAGCTTTCCTTTCTACTCAGGAATCGCCTCCTTAATACTGACGACTTCGGCGCCGGAACTGTCTTCGGTTTCAGATCCTTTAACCAATGAGCAGAAAAAGTTTCTCGAGGGAATTTATCGGTATCTACTCCTGTTGGGTATTCGCAACGGATTCACTTGGCCCCATGAGGCATTGAGCAGTGTCTCTGCGGAAGAGGCCATTCGCGGCACATTTGGTATGAATCCAATTCCAGGTTCCGCGGGGCCTCTTTCAGAGTTTGTAACGCCCATTCTAGAAGACACTCTTTCTCGATACCACGATTACCTTGAATCTCCCACTCTAAAAAATATTAAAGACTCAACCATTGAGAGCCAAAAGGCTTGGGCCAAGTATAGGGGGCAGTATCAGGTTCAGTTGGAAGGCGAAATTCGGATCGAGAGAGAGAAGCTTGATAGAGTCATCGCGAGTCATCCGGAATGGCGTCAATTGTTTCGAGATTTAGACAACGATGTGACTCAGAACAAAAGTAAAGAACCAGACTCAAGAGCCTTACTTTGCCGTGACGCTCTATGAGTGGACTTTTTTCGATGTATAGGTTCATTTCTTTTCCGTATCGAAAAGAGACAGGACTGATCTATTAGTATAGTTTAGTCCAGGTCCGCAATAACAGAATAAATCCCAAAATACCATCGCTGTGATTTTATTCAAAAAACCTAGAACTTCTCTCGGCAACAGTTTGTTTTAAATTGGGATTATACAAAATAAAATTTTCAGAAATTTGTAAAATAACCGATACTAGATTTATTGGGGGTCCTATGATTTTGCTATTTGCAAAACAGAGCCGTTATCTATTTTCTCGCATTCTATTGGCATTGGCCATTTTCCAAACAGGTTGTTCTGGTGGAATGCCGGCACTCAAGTCCCTCGGGTTATTTGGTGTGAAAATCTCTGAACTTGAATTCATGGTGCCTGTGGGGAACAAGATTCAAGTGGCGGATTTTAATCGTAGTTTCACAATGAAGGGGATTTGTCCATCTTCTATAGAGGGTTTCGAGTACTCTTTGGATGGCAGAACATTTGTTCGTTTACAAGACGCCTCCGATGTTGAGTCGCTTGTAGAGTGCCAACAAAAGCAGTTGTTTTCTTTGAGAATCTCAAGTCTTACCGGTTTTTCGCAAAAGCTGCAGGAAAAACTGAAGACTCCATCCACCGAGATGAATGCGATGGCGCTTTTGCCGAGCGAATTGAGCTTTCATATGCGTGGGTACTCACACAACGGACAAACTGACCCCAAGTCATTGACCTTTACAACGAAAGCCGCGTCGGCCCCTCAACTTCCAGGAGCGAGTGCGATCGTTCATACAAATCGTGAGAATGATTTAGGGCTTATCAGCGGTTCGATCAATCCTAATCATGGAGTGACTCTGAGCTTGCCGAGTTCCAGTAATTTCTCGGGGCAGGT
>JBILOD010000379.1:0-4395 GCA_044374645.1 Pseudobdellovibrionaceae bacterium
GCGCCATTGGTCCTTTTGATATTATTTTCTGCCGTAATGTCTTGATCTATCAAAACGTAGATAACAAAAAACGTGTAGTGAATCAGATTCTTCAGGTTTTGCGATCCGGTGGTTACCTCATTCTCGGAGCGGCAGAAAGTATGTTTGGAATCTCAGATGCTTTTGAGCAAATAAATGATGACAAAACCATCGTATATAAAAAACGGAAATAGCTAGGAGTCAGATATGAACCGAGACACCGTCATGTTTAATGACCTGGTCGAAATGTCGAGCCAGGAACTCTTATCAATTACTGGGCATTCTTCTAAAGTTATTTCGACTCAGATTGATCAAATCCGAACAAGCCTCACAGACTTCAATCAACTCACCCAGAGTTTTGACAGCATTCACCGGCACATCGGTACCATTAATTCAGAAATCACCACGATTGCCAAAGACGCCTCCGAAAACGCTTCGACCATTAATAGGGTCAACAAGGAGATGGCTGGTTTAGTGGACGAATTTAACTCCATCAATGGGCTCATTAAAACAATTAACTCGATCGCTGATCAAACAAACTTACTTGCACTCAATGCCACAATTGAGGCCGCCCGCGCCGGCGAACATGGCAAAGGTTTTGCGGTCGTGGCCAATGAAGTCAAAGAACTTTCCCGAACCGCCAAACAAGCCAATGAACGCATTCAAAATGCGATAACTAACATCGGCGAGACGATCATCAAATTATCGAACTTTTTGAAACAAACCGAAACTCGCATTGAGACCTCCAGTCGCTATGTGCAAGAGACGACCTCAAGTGTATCTGCCATCAGCCAAGACAACGCCTATTTACAGAAAAAGATCACTCAGACACAAGCTCTGTTTGAGGGCCTTGGTAGTGTCTCAGAGGTGCTTGATTTAGAACTAAACCAACTATCTACGATTGGCAGCACCTATCGCTTCTTATCAGTCCTGATGCGAGCTAAGGGACTCTTCAGCGGTCACGAAGATCCTGTGGAACGCTTTGAGAAGGCTACCAAAGACCTGCCCGAAGCTTTCGACCAACGTTTCAGATCCCATGAAGATGAATATCACCTCACCGCGAATGATATTCTGATTTCATCTACGGACCTTAAGGGCCATATTACCTTTGCCAATGACAAGTTTTATGAAGTTGCTCAATTCCCGTCGGGCTCACTGATGGGACAACCTCATAATATCATTCGCCACCCCGATATGCCCAAAGGGGGGTTTGCAGATTTATGGTCTACGATCCAAGGCGGCGACCTCTGGCATGGGGTCGTTTTAAATCGTGGCCACAAGGGCCGCGTTTACTGGGTCAGAGCCACCGTGTTCCCCTGTTTTGAAGGGAACCAAATTGTTGGCTATATCAGTGTGCGATCAGCTCCCACTCCGAGTGAAATCGACCGCGCTAAACGCGTCTATCGAAAAATCCCTTAAGGGTCACTAGTAGCTCTCAGCACCCATAACAATCGCTGGACCAACGCTACTTATTCTTATAGTAGACCCCGGGACCGCGGCCGTGCTTTTCAATATACCCGAGATTGATAAGAAATTTGAAATCTAAAGCTCGCGTAGCTTTTGCTCTTTCAGTTTTCCGTGCATAGTCTTTGTCTTGAATATAACCATGCTCCTGAATATGGTCTAAAATTATTTGATGGTGAACCTGGAGGGTTTTAAGTGGACCCTTCATTTCGGTCTCAAGCTCTTTATGAACCCTGTTTAACTCATCTAAAACTCCATCGGAAAAGTACTCCAACCAATCCGTAAAATCGACTTTTTTAGCGATGTCATAATAGTTACCGAAGACTCCTACTTTCGCAAAATACTGGGAAACATTATTGTTATAATAGTTCTCAAAACTGAATAAATTGAAGGTGTTTAATCCCAATTTAGCCAACAAGACCTTTGTTGCAAGACGAACAGTGCGACCATTTCCATCGATAAAAGGATGTATAATAACGAACTGTTTATGAAAGAGACCTGCGAGGATTATGGGGTCTAATTCGTTCTCGTTTTCTTTTACAAAAGCTAATAGTTCTCTCAGGAGATCCGGGATATCTTGGTGATCAGGGGGCCAGTACACCGTTTTTTTTTGTTTGGGATCATTTACAAAAACAGGCTCATTTCGATTTTTTCCTATTTGACTCTTGGCCATCAAGTTCTTCATGACCGTCTTATGAATTTGAAAGATCAAACGTTGATCGAACTCAAGTTTGTCTTCTCTAATTTCCAAGTTCAACCACATTAAGCATTCATTATAATTTAGAATCTCCTGTTCGCTCTTTCTAATTTCCGAGGGACGATTTTTGATGATTTTTTTGACGTCAGTCAAAGGAAGGGGGTTCCCCTCGATGCTCGTTGACGAATAGGCTGATAAACAATTAGCGGACAATTCGTACTTTGCCAAAATTGGATGGGGAAACTTTTTATTCTCCAGTTCGTTTGCCTTTACCGATATTTCTTTGAGGTTTTTCAGCAATCTATTAGAAATTTTGAATTTGTACATAGACGATTATTAGACGATTATTAGACGATTTTCAAGTCCAGATAGAAAGTCTTGCAGCACCGTGAGAAGAGCTTCTCACCGTCAAGCTAGAATATAGGACCAAAAGACCTGCTGAAACCATTTTTCGAATTACTGATTCGCGATTCTCTCACACAACACTCTCGCTGTTTCTTGTGGTAGCACCTTGTGCTCCGTATTAAATAAATTCTAGATTTGGAAATTCTCTTCAGTAAAGATTTCGACGCAGGATCGTTCGATTCCGCAAACCTGAGTTCTCTCTCTAAGAATGCTAACTACAGGTTTGATTTGATTTCGCAGATTGAAATTACTGCCAAGATTCCTCGTCAAATAGACCTGTCTTCAGCACGACTTTTTCACAAGGGGATTCTGAGTCGCAGAACTATTATAGACTATTCCGGGAGAATCCGAACTTTCACTGTTCCGCGGTTATAAGTAACCTGAACGGCTAAACCTCCTTCATCAATTGAAATGCTAATAGGATTATGGCTGGTCATTTGATCTAAATTAAACGGTTGACCATCGGGAATGATGATCTGCTTCAAAAGCTTATTCTGTCGGCTTTCAGGTAGTCCAAGATATTCGATAATCTTCTTTTCTGTTATTCTAGCGAGATTTGATTGTGCTGCAGAAATTGAATAATAGTTTGTCCAGTCCACTTTTGGAGCTCCAATCAGATCGTGTCTCAGGGTGCTGTAAACATCAATATCCGATGAGGCTTCTTTAAAACGGGAGTTAACTACGCTTCCAAAGAGTATTATATGGTCATGATGCTGACTTAGAGCTTCATGGTTGAAATTCCAAATGATTTCTGCAATGTCCATCGCCAGTTTGAAATCTGTAATCTGAGATCCCCTAACATTTCTAAAATATTCATTTACTATTGAAATGACCTCCGCCTTTTTTAGTTCCATTGAAGGGCTACTACTCTTTCGTATATTTGCGACAAGTTCTGAAAGATGAGGCATATTTAGCAAAGAAATCATATATTCTGCATTTCGTCGTTCCGAGTCTCTATAGACTCTTTCGCCAACCGCCAATGGGACTCCCCTAGAATTCAGTGGTAGAGAGTTTTCGTCTACAATAAAGTTTTTTGGATCATTTTCTTCGAGAACCTGCTCATATTTATAAATAAAATAGTCACGCTCAACGGCACTAAGCCCATTGATAAATTGCAGCATTTTCAATCGCTGCCCGTTTATCTCCTTGATCTTGCTTGAAGCTAGTTCAGGACGCGAAACGTGAAAGGTAGAGAGATAGCCACGCTCAAGATGTTCGTCACTTAACTTCATTGGATCAATTGTGGAATTAAGAGCATCTAAGAAAATCCACCTGAGATTCTCAAGACTTTTGAACTTTCTTTCTATTTCGCCAGATCCAACGATGTGGTCTTTCAATGCAAGGCCACAATGCCTCGAATTAGCCTGTGTAAATTGGCAAAGTAAAAACATTGTAAGTACAAACAGAACTCTCATAGCTCAAAACCTCACAAAATGGTTTGATCTCACTTCGTCCATAATAGAACAACACAACTATACAGAGGGATTCCAATTGCAAAAACTCTGCCATGAATCAAATATCAGTCGTCGCATCGGATCTTGGTGTGACCTCTATTGGTTTGATTTCAAACTAAAAAGTTTGTCTTTTTGCAAAGGACTTCAAAAAAAGAAGAACCTAGGCTCTTTTTTGCTGACAGGTGAATATGGAATATCTATTTCGGTCCCTCTCCCCGGCCGGATTGACTAACGCATTTATTCTCAATTCATGATAAGGAATTTTCTGAAGCTGTTCGTAAAACTAAAGTTGGCAGTGAGGAAAGCGAAAAAAATCAAAGCAATTTCAATAGCCGAGCGGCATAAATAAACTTATAT
>JBILOD010000381.1:0-4357 GCA_044374645.1 Pseudobdellovibrionaceae bacterium
CTAATTCACTCACGATACCGATATTCTTTCCATTCTTAAATTCTGTGATACCGAGGATTTGCGGTGATAAATTGCGACGGCTCATTTCATAAACCAGCTTGACTTCGGCCTTGTCACGGTGGGGAATCTGTTTAACGTGGACTGGTGTTCCGCGATATACGCTTCGGAAGCTCGTAGAATCGCCTCCAATGTGATCTCCGTTGTGGTCCGGTTGGAGAGATGAATCTACCAAGTCCAGTTCTAGTTCAGAGAGTGGAATCACTGGAACCGTCTGTCCAAAGTGCCATTGAAGCCATTCCGTGATCGATGTTCGCAATCCTCGGTTGATGAGTGGGGCTAGAGCATAATCATTATCCGTTGCCGGAGTTTTTCTTAAGGCGTCACTGCAAGTAGAGGTTAAAGCATAGTTCGAGGTCATAACTATTAAAATGATCATCCCAATAGATCTTTGAAGAACGAAGCCTGAAAATCGAGCCCAAACCATTGCAATTACCTCCGATTTTCATAGTTGCCAAAACTATACCAAATAGGCCTCGTTGATTCAGGGAATACGAGGCCATACGGGGGAGAGTGCGCATGGAGGAGCGCAAAAGAAAGAGGACCACAGAATTCTTGGCGCCTATTGTGATACTGAGTAAGAGCAAACCTGAAGGAGAAAGTGGCGAATAGTTATTCAAGTGTTGAAAGATTATGCGCCTCTGTTAAAGGCGTTTTGTATTCTAGCACGAAAGCAACAGCTAATAGGATTGTGCCTGATGGCTGACTCAGACAAGTGGGTCAAAGATTGGTATCAAAGATTCGGTTTCACAAAGATAAACGAGGGGAATCAAATAGTGACCAAAAGCTAAACTCTGTGGAGCAATTGAGTTGTTCGCCGCGGCCATTTAATTTTTCCCAAATCTTAACCAACTGGAATTGCGAGCATATAGTAAAACTGGTGGTTTTTGATTTTGGTTGCTGGTAATTCAATTTTTAAGACGCCACAAATAATTTTAATGATCATGAATTGATTATTGTTATCGAATTCAAAGTGGAGCCTGACAACTCGAATATATTGATTTCCAGTAGGATTTAAATGCCCCCAGATGCGGCTGGCGCCGCCTTTCATCCAAAATGTAAGCGACTAACTCGATCACATCATTTTTATTCCCAAACTTGCTCCTTTGTTTGACCCAGTTCGTCCTTTTAGGAAGGATCATACTCCCTTAGGATCAACGTGGAGCTCACCCGCAGTGAAAAGTTCGAAGTGTTTACTCAATGTCATGAAAGTGCTTTTAAGTTTTATGGCGTATATGGGTCACCAAAGCGGCCGAATACATGCATGCGGCGTGGCCCGTGGTAACGAAAAAGGCCGCGTCGAGGATCTGATTAAATACATACGTTTGAATTTTTGGCTGGGTCGCAGATTTACCGACTTTATTGATTTGAACGAACAGCTCGTAACTTCGCGCAATGACCTTGCCAATCAACGCGTGCTCCACACTCCTCGCCGATTGGTGCGGATATAATCTGAAAATGAAGAGAAGCTAAAACCTCTTCCGTTGAATCCCGTGCCCTTTGACACCAAGGAAATTTTCTCGCGGACAATAGTTTCAGACTTCCATCTGCATACGAAACTAACAGCAAGAGTGTTCCTTGGACCCTTGTAGGGTTGCAAGTTACAGTTAGGGTCAATCATCTTGAAGTAAAGGTCTTTTAAAATGAAAAGTTCATCTGTAGGTAGGTGCGAAGTTACAAGTCTAGATTGTTCAGGATAGAATCCCATAGAACTTGTTCGATCGAGCGCTGAACAGTCTCTTTTCACTCCCGTCTCCTGAAACCTCTTCCTGCCTATCCGCAAATTCTTATTAATGTCCGATTCGGGTCACTTGAAAGCTCATTTGTAAAGGGCATTTGGCGGGATCTGAGGGGGCTACTTTTCGGTTTTTTGTCTTAGTCTTAGCCCATCCTCCATTCAGGGTTCAAAATTGAGCTACTAATTTTCCTTTTGGCCGCCTCTGTTAAGTGATTTTGTTGAGGCGCCATTTTCGGCAAAAGGATCATCAGTCGGATCATTTTCATGAGAGCAATAAGAATTAATTGAGGCGAGGCCTCCACTCTTGCTTCGTTTTTCCAAAAACGATTTAATCCCTGTGCTGGAGGCCCTTTTATCAATTGCACGAGCCAAATAAATCGCTACCTCACGAGCCTCTTCAGTTGCTTGGGACGGATCACTAGAGAGGTTTAGAAAGGTCGGAAGCGATTGCCCGGAATCCTGAGGAACTGAGTTAAATATTTTGTTTATGTCTTCACTGTTACCTGATTCCAACTGACTCCAAAAGTGAGCTATGATGTTCGTTAATTCGCCTTGATTGGTCTTTTTGGCCAATTCTTTTCTAACATTTGCAATCGGTGAGTCGGATGCTACACCTCGGGCCTCGGCTTCAGTTTTAAGGAGTTCTGTGCATGGTTTTTTGGCTAAACTGGCAACACAATAAAAGGCACCCATCAATAAAAATACTGATTTCAATTTCATTGAAACCTCCTGTAAAATTGACTTAATTTAATTCCAAAGATCTTAAAAGTAATTTAAGCATCCAAGCATCCAATCATTAGTGACTAAACTGGCTTTATGCCTAGGTTTTATTGCCTTCGTTAGTCTCAAAAGGTAGGGGGAAAGCCCGTTTATATCGTCAGTGAACCAAAGTGTCCGGTTTCTTCAAATTCTTATGGGGTTATCGGGGACGGAGCACCTTTTTCAAGATAGGGATTCCCAAAGGTTTTCGAATACGAATCATATTTGGTGCCATCCGTTTATCGAATATTCGAATGCAAAATGGCATTTGTTTGATTTTAAGAAAAGTAGCAAGGTTAAAATCGAGGCATCAGGGCTCCGTCCCCCATCTTCCTATGATGGATTCCATTTTTGAGATTGTGATCGCTAAGGATATTCTTCGGTACTCAGTCGTTAAAAAGCCAGCCTTATTTCGGCAAACGTTCATGTTGGCATGTCAGTATCCAGCTCAGGAAATCAGTTATAACAAGTTGCTTGGCCAGCTCCAGGAGGCGGGAAATGCTCTCTTTGGAATTGAAGTGAAAAGCAAAAAACGGAAGACCTCTGGTATTGCAGCTTTTCGAAAGTTACAGAAAGGCGCTCGCGATTGTTATATTGATAGGAAAAACTACCTTGAGTTTGAAAAAGACCCAATCGGTTTTTTAAACGAATATTCTATTTAAACACTCTTTAATGAAAGAGATTGAGTCGTCCGAGTTTTCAGGTTTAGGAAGGATCAAAGGATCATGATAATGCAATGATGAAAATTCTTATTTTCCTCAGACTTTAGTCTTCCCAAGCTATCACAAAAAAATGATGTTCCCAGATTTTGCATTGATTAAAACTGAGTTGAGGAGGTGGATTATGCGTAACATTAAAGGCTCAGGAACACTACTTTTCGTCTATCTTCTAGTCATGTGCCAAACAAGTTATGCCGGGCTTTTCTGGTGTAGAAAAGAAGTATCCAAAGGTGTCCCTGTGGAAAGTTTGAGGCACCAGGACATTGTAGAAACAACCGATCGCTTGATCGCAAATAACCTTTTGTTAAGACAAGATGCAAACTACCTGCCCGCTGAACTCACTGGTGGAACATGTTCCTCTATTTGCATGACGAATTCAATGTTGATTATTGCTGAGTCACTCTACCCTGGTATAGTAACGGGATTAAAGACCAGCATAGACCTTTTCGAAAGCAACATTAAACGTTTGCATACCAAACTTCTAGATACAATTTTGACAAAGCTTAAAGAAAACAAAAATATTGATGGAACTAGGGGCGTGCCATTTTCCGCTTTTGAAGACCTCTACTCAGAAATTTTTAATACTGTTTTCAAAAAGAATCTTCCGACGAGTATATCGCTGGTGTCTCAGTCGGTAAAATTGTTACCTACTTTGAGCTCCAGTTCGAATTCACTACTCATTGCTGCAGTTGAATCAGGTAATTCAGGGCATGCCATTTATATCAAGGGAATTTTGCCACCCCTTAAAAAATCAACTGCCGAAGATCCGCAACCGGTCTCTTTTAGAGTTCAAGTTATGGATCCACATAATCCCAATGACCTAAAAAACCTGGAGGTCTATGAAGATGATAGGGGAGATTTCTACCTAAAGGGATATCGTCCTTCGTATAGTGATCGAACAATCGAGGTGGAGTCATATAGAAACTTTCAAGTCTCTAATGTTGGTCGAATTTACGCACTTTCTTCATTGAACCTGAATCAATACATGCCTGACCGATTCTGGAGCTTGGAGGAATATCTGAGGATCTTTCAAGACGAACAATCCCCTAAAAACACTTCCGGTATGGCATTTGGTAATATCTAT
>JBILOD010000382.1:0-4355 GCA_044374645.1 Pseudobdellovibrionaceae bacterium
CTTGGTGGATTCAAGATTTCTTGGGATCAATCACAAGAACCTAAGCCAGGTGTCCATACTGCAGCTTGCGGCTTATTACAAGCACAAAAAAATTATCGATTGGTTGGTTTCACATCCAGAATTTGATTTCAATGCGAAGAATGCTCGTGGTTTTACCGAAGTCGAACAGCTTTACTTAAGTGGAAGAGCGGAGTTTGCAGATGCCATTGTCAAAGCTAGGCCCGATATTCAGGCCCGGCGTTTTCAGGTCAAGGAACGAAACGTCAATGAAAAAACGAGGGATTATCCCGAAGGGACGCCCATCATTGATTTTGTACGGATTGAGCCAAGCTCCTTTATGATGGGTGAAGGGGATGAAAGAGTCTTGACCACAGTTTCCAAGCCTTTTGAGTTTATGTCGGTGGATGTGACACAAGAAACCTACCGTGTGGTTGTGGATCTTCTAAAGCAGAATCTTCGCGGCGGTGAGTACAACGTGCTCAGTCCTACGCCATCGAGTTTCAAGGGCGAAAATCGTCCCGTGGAGCAAGTTTCTTATGATGACATTGGCCTTTGGATAAAAGGATTGAATGATCTGGCGAGATCGGATGATCCACAGATTCAAGGGGCTTTGACGGCGCTGTTCCCTGGCCACAAGCGCGGGAAAGTTTACAGCAGGCTCACTGAAGCCCAATGGGAGCTTGTCTCGCGCCTGGGTGGTGTTGCTGAAAGCGATTATGCCTATGGTAAGGGCGAGACCGCCTTAGGCGACCATGCGGTTTATAGTTTGAACTCAGGTTCACAAACGAAGCCAGTTGGATTGAAAAAGCCCGTCTTTTACAATGGCAAACCGATCTATGATCTTCATGGCAATGTTTGGAAATGGCTTGAAGATAGGTATGGTGAGAATCTGTCTGGTGGTACGGATCCTGTGGGTCCTGCATCGAGCTCCTTGCGCGTTATACGTGGCGGCGGCTGGGGCGACGATGCGTCCGAACTGCGCTCTGGTATCCGTTACAGCTGGATGCCTGGCAGTCGCTACGAGGATGTGGGCTTCCGCCTTGTGAGGACAGCCGAGTAATGGTTGGCTTTTTTACCCTTTTTCTTTTGTCCATAACTAGAAATGAACTTGGTTTGAGGAAGAGCGAAGGCCAGCGTAGCGAGGCCGAGCGAGCGCAAAATTAATGTAATCTGAGAAGAGTAAAAACAACAGTTTTTGTTTATTCTGCATGAAATTTGCCTACATTGAGTGTAGGCAAAAAATCGACGGTGATCTTACTTCACCAAATACTCTTTCCAGCGAGTGATCATCGTGGGCGTCAGTTGCGCATAGCAAACTGTGCCCTCGGTGGCCGGCTCCTTTCGAATGATGCGAGTTTCGCGCGACAAATCAAAAATCCGATGTTCTTCGGTGCGCGGAAAGTAAAGTTGCACATCCATCTGCAGCTCACTGATTTTCTGTACCATCAGATCCTTAAGCGCATCGAGTCCTTCTCCAGAAAGGGCACTCACAAAAACCCGAGGATACTGTTTTACTTTGAATCGAGCATCCACAGGTGCCACATCCAGTTTATTGAAAACATAGATGATGGGCTTTTCATCCCATCCAAATTCTTTGATCAACTCCTCAACCACTTCCATCTGTCGACTCATGGATGGTGATGACAAATCCACAACATGCAGCAGGATATCGGCCTCAGCACTCTCTTCGAGCGTGGCCTTAAAGGCCTCGATCAATTGTGGTGGGAGCTTTCGAATAAAGCCCACCGTATCTGTGACCACAGCGGGCGGACAGTTCGGGAGAAATACCTTGCGCGTGGTAGGGTCGAGAGTTGCAAACACTTGGTTCTTCACCAGCACTTGAGAACCGGTCAAACGATTCAGTAAGGAACTCTTACCCGAGTTCGTGTATCCAATCATGGCAAAACTTGGAATCTCGTTGCGCCGTCGCGACTGCCGATGCTGAGCCCGATTCTTACGAACACTATCGAGTTTCTTTTTAATCTGGGAGACTCGATCTCGAATACGGCGACGGTCACTTTCGAGAGCCGTTTCCCCTGGGCCACGAGTACCGATACCACCACCGAGGCGCGATAGTGAACCCATCCAAGCATCAACCATACGAGGCATTTGATCGAGCATTTGGGCTAGCTCCACCTGCAGTTTTCCTTCGAAAGTTCGAGCGCGCTGGGCAAAAATATCCAGAATCAGCTGGTTGCGATCAATCACTTTGATGTTAAACAGGGTTTGTAGGTTTCGAGCCTGCACGCCACTCAGTTGGTGATCAAAAATCACTGCGGTCGCACTGAGTTCTTCGACCATCTGTCGAATCTCCTCTGCCTTACCTGAGCCAATCAATAAAGAGGGGTTCCATTGGGGAAGCACTTGCACCACTGATCCTACAACATCGCCACCCGCTGCATCGACCAGCTCGGTGAGTTCGGCGAGGTTTTCGCGAATTTCGGTTGCCGCATCTGTCTTTAAGCCAACACCAACAACAATCACTTTCTCCTGATCTTGCATGAGCCGCTGCTGACTATTCATTCGTTTGGGCCGCCTTGTGATATTCGCGATAAAATTGAGCTTCGAGAGCAGTGAGGACAACGGTCGAAACAATAGAGTCAACGGTCGTTGTTCTTTGTAAGACGTTTGCGGCTTTGCGCACTCCCATTAAGAATGGTCCTATGACTTCCACCTTTCCCAATTGTTGTAAAAGCTTGTAGGCGATATTACTCGCTTCCAAATTAGGGAATAAGAGTATGTTAGCACCTTCTTGAATACGGCAAAAGGGGAAAATTCTCTGCATAATATCATTATTAACCGCTGTATCAGCTTGAATGTCTCCATCGACCGCCAGATGAGGATGGCGTTCTCGCAAGATTTCAGCGGCTTGTTTCATTTTGAGAGGAGTTTCGCCCACTCCCGAGAAGTTGGAATAACTTAACATGGCCACGCGTGGTTTTTGATGGAAGTGCAAAGCCACACGAGCAGCTTGCCATGCCATCGTTGCCAGTTGTTCGGCGGTTGGGTTGATGTTGACCGTGGTGTCGGCCAAAAGTAAAAAGCGATCCTCGGCTAACACAAAATTCAAACCACTCGCGGTGCTCTTTTTGTTGGTGCCGATGATTTGCAAAATCGGCTTAACGGCTGTGGCATAGTCAGAAGTCGCACCGGTGATGAGACCATCGGCATCACCCATTTCCACCATCATGGCGGCAAAATAGTCACTTGTTGAGACCAAACGTTCCGCTTCGTTCAGAGTGACGCCTTTGCGTTGGCGCATTTCATAGAGCCGTTGCACATAGGTCTGATATTTCTCACTTGTCACTGGGTTGATAATCGGTAGGTGGTCTAAACCGTGAATTTCCAACTGTTGAAAGCGTTCACGGAGACGTTTGGGGTCGCCCAATAATATAGGTTTGCAAATTTTTTCTTCTTCAAGAATTTGGAGAGCCTTAAGAATTTTTTGGCTAGAACTTTCAGGGAATACCAGTTTTGGCAAACCTTGAGGATCGTGGCTCGCCTGAGCGCGCACTCGATGCATGGCCGAGCGAACAAACACTTTGGATGGACCCTGGAGCCCCTCAAGCCGATCCGCATAGGCTTCCCAATCCGTGATGCGGTGTTGGGCTACGCCAGTTTCAATTGCCGCTTTGGCCACGGCGGGCGCCACTCGACTGAGGACACGGGTATCGAAAGGTTTCGGAATCAAATATTCAGTGCCAAACTTAAAGTGTTTACCACCGTAGGCCGCAGAAACCTTTTCTGGTACATCCTCACGCGCTAACTGGGCGAGGGCTCGCACGGCTGCCAACTTCATCGCCTCGTTGATTTGTGTTGATCGAGTGTCAAGAGCGCCTCGAAAAATTGAAGGAAATCCTAACACATTATTAACTTGATTAGGGAAGTCTGATCGGCCGGTGGCAATGATCACGTCAGGGCGCGCTTTTTTAGCCACATCCGGCAAGATTTCAGGATCAGGATTGGCCATGGCAAACACAATCGGATTCGGCTTCATTCCGACGAGCATTTCAGGAGTCAGAGCGCCTGCCACACTCAAGCCCACGAACACATCAGCGCCTTGAAGTGCCTGCTGGAGATTGCGAGCTTCTGTCGTGGAGGCAAATCGTTCCTTGTATTTATTCATGCCCTCTTTGCGGCCTTTGAAAATGACTCCATTGGAGTCACACATAATGATGTTTTCACGCTTGACTCCGAGAGCTACGAAGATTTGCGCACAAGAATTGGCGGAAGCGCCGGCGCCATTGAAAACCACTTGGATTTGGTCGACTTTACGCTTGGTGACTTCACACGCATTGAGCATGGCGGCCCCACAAATAATGGCCGTGCCGTGCTGATCATCATGGAACACCGGA
>JBILOD010000383.1:0-4354 GCA_044374645.1 Pseudobdellovibrionaceae bacterium
GCGGCGCGAATATTAAGTGAATACCGGCAGCTGAAAGGAATCGGAGAAGATTTGGAACTGTTTGCTCTCACAGACACATTCACTGGAACCACTTTCATTTTGCCGGCCTTCCATCGCTTGGAGTCTATAACAGAAAAAGCCGCCATTATGTTTCATGAGGCGTATTGGATCGTTAAACCAAGTTCCAAATATGAAGAGGTCTATAATCTCGAGGTTGCCTTTCAAGCTTATATCGAAGATCCGACCAACGAGAGCAAACTCCTGAATTTCGTCATTCAGTATGGAGTTGGTCCGATTCAAATGATGAAGTTTGCCTATCAACAAGACATGCAGAACGGGTTCATCAATGACGGACAGCTGAAATATGGAAGTGATTCATTGGCCATTTCTTTCAATAATGTGGTTGGACCTGATTGGATGTCCTGTGTGGGTGATTCTTTGTCGGGTTCATCGTCGGATTCGAAGTGTTCCGTGTTCTTGATCGACAATGCCAAGAAGATACTTGGTCGCTTTAGGAATTCTCTTTTTGCGAAAGTTTTCCTTCAAAGTGCTCTCGCGCATCGTATTAATGCGTACATGCTCTCTATGAATTCTGAGCATTGCGACAGAGAAGAGGTCCTGAATCTTCCACTTCAATTCAATGGTGATCGCTTTGAAATGGAAAGTACGTCGACTTATTTTAATTACCACTTGGGTCAGCCTATCTGGTGGCTGACGGATCGATTGACTTGTAGGGTTCAGATTTCGGAAAAGTAATGATGAGGGAAGGGGACTGTTTATATGAAAAAAAATATGTTGCAGGTGCTTTCGAAGACTTTGGTTGTTTCTAGTTTTGCAGCTTTGGTGTTTAGTGCTGTGAATTCATCAATAGCCAGTGCACAACCTAGTTCCGGGATTACGAGCCGGTGTTTACGATGGGAGATCTCATTCATAGACGCCAAAGTAGTTAACATCGGTTCGTGTCAATTCGTGAGGCCCGAACTAAAGACGACTTATCGTTCTTATAATCGGTCCAATGAGAGTCTATCTGTTGAATACTGGGATGGTGGTTACGAACGAATCCTAACTCGAGATGTTCGATACCAGTATGACCTAGTCAAACTTTGTGGGCGCAATCGAGGAATGATCGAGCGCTCCTTCGAGAAAACAAAATTGGATTATCAAAAGTTGCTTTTTGGATTTTCCAATCCAAATTTGGATGAGAATCTTCGTTATTCCTTTCTGAAGTCACCTCTCACTCAGGCTGAAATGGAAGCGGAGCTTCCTGGGTTATATTCCAAGTGTAAAGCGTATGGGTTTACAAGTAGATAGAATCCGCTGAAAAGGGCCAAGCACTGCATTGGCCAGCATCCTCTCTCTCCGTCAGAATAGAAGAGTCATACCTCGCGCGATTTGAAGCTTGCCAGATTGATTTTGGCGATCACCTCGCGCCGGTATCCAAACATTTTCCGAAACTGGCTGGTCACGCTCCAAACACCACCAAGCCATACTAGGTAACCAAGTAGTACCTTATAAAGAACTCGATCAGTCATGAGAGTTCCGGGCCCAAGTTTTTCAATTTGGTGGGTGTGTTGCCAGTGAGAATAGGGGCCTTTGAGTTGGCTATCAACAAATCGGTGGGGGGGTGACCATTCGTCAATGAGTGTACGCCAGCGCACGGGAATGCCGTAAATCATCAAGGGTCCCCTCATTTTCAATTTGAGAATATCTGATACAATTAGATTTACGAACACATGGAGGTGTCGAATGGATTTAGTGGCATTAAAGAAGCTCAGCACGTTTAGAACAGAGTCCGGGAAGTTAACGAAGGTCAAATCGGTCTTGGTTAGACCTACGTTCCTGCCATTGATTCGTAGCTTAGGTGAGTTTTCCGTTATAGGGAAGCCGGTAGAAAAACCCCTTCCGCTCCCAGCTCACCGATCAACTCATAAACCAAAAGACGCAAAAACCACTCAAGGATTCCATGGTCTGAAGTCCAAGGCTCCCTCCGAAAAGGCCAGTCCAAGCGGGCCGTCTAAGACTAAGGGTCATCGGAATGATGCTTCAAAGGGGCCAGGTAAACCTCAGTTTAAAGGCCCAAAGAGAAAAAATCTTAACGGGGCCTTCATTCAGCAAATCCAAACAGAATCTATTTAGATTCCGCTGAAAAAGTCCAACTTCTGCGTTGGCATCGCTTCATCTCTCACTCAACGTAGAGGAACTACGCCTCGTTCGATATGAAGCTTGCCGCCTTGAATTTGGCTCTTTTGCAGCAGAATCTATTTAGTCTTCCCTCCTGAGTCAAACGGACCAATGTAATAGGCTCAAAATTGATATTGATTTTTAATTTTCAAAATCCGACCATTAGCTAATGGTAGCATGGATCTATTTACTTTTGTTTTTTAGTACTCAAGGACATTCGGCTGTTGATTTGGGAATTGGCAGTTCAAGCTTTACTGGGGGACGGCCCGTGCCGGCTCTTGCCGTGGGTGTTGACCTGGGAAATTGGGGAGCACTTTATCGAAGTGTCGGTGTACAAACATCTATTTATTCTCAAAACGCATGGACATTTGGAGCCTATAAGTCAATTTACACCGATAAATCTGGTTCCCTCGGAAGCTCAGTTGGCGCGGGCTTAGGGGGAACTTATATTTTGCGTACATTTCGAAAATCTCCGAATGATAGCATTGAAACCACAAAAGAATATGTATTAGGTCCGCATCTATCTCTGAAGTTTGATCTGGGACCCGTTTTTTTAAGTTTTGATACTTTATTGGGTCTATCTCGGCAGATTGTGCAGCATTTAGTCTTAAACTTTCAAGACGTGTCACACGTTACGATTGGGATTTCATTTTGAGATATTTAAAAGTGTTTTCGTTTTTGTGGATTCTAACTATGAACTACGCTCAGGCTGAGCCTTTGCAGAGCCATATTGGTCACCTCTACTGGGGATTAGGACCAAATTTTGGACTGCTGGGTAATGTACGCATTGGGGTTGGTAGCGTTGAATTGGGAGTCCTTCAGGGCACTGGCTTTGGTGCTGTGTATGTACAGAGGACTTCGACACCCATCTTTATTCAAATCGGCGCCCTTTCTACGAATGGTGGTGGCGGAATTATTGGAGGTGGGGGTATGGAATGGAACACATCTTCTCGCTTTCGATGGAGAACCGATGTCACTGTTACGAGTGATCAAGCCTATCAGACTCAAGGATTTGTCAGTTTTGGTGGAGTTTTGATTTTATGACTAAATTTCGAAAATTGGCTATTTGGCTTTTTATACTTTCACTATCATTCGGATTTCGAGTTTTCCCCGGAAAATGGTTAATTTCGAAAAGTGATCCAACGATTTGGGTCAAATTATGCGATCCCGAAGTCACGATTGATGAAAATGACATTGATGAAGATGATCCGCTAAGAGGTTTATCAAACCTAAATCTTGGTCAAGTTTTGCAAACAGTCATCGACGACTATAATAATATTCCAACCTCTTTTTTGAGGTTGGCGGTATATCCCACGGATCCTAGCAACCCAGGAACTCCTGCTGAAGGCGATTCAACGTTTTCAGTGGCTGCCGCCGAGAATCGTACAATCGAGATCTGTTTTGATGGTACGAATGCGGCCGCCGGAGTTTCAGGTGGCCATGCACAAGCGAAATATGAAAATGGTGACATTATAGGGTGCGAAATCAAGGCTCGCAGTGAACATACCAAAAAAGCGCGATTTCTAACTCATTTGTTAACCCACGAACTTGGACATTGTTTCGGCTTGATGCATCCACAGGAAAGTACAAATTCTGTAATGTCCTACTTCAATAATGGTGATGTTTTTATGAGGCTACAAAATGATGATTTTGCTGGGATCACTTTTCGGTATCCAGAAGATGAGTCCTATGCAAAAGAAGAGAGTACCTTTGGCCTGAAGGGGTGCACCCCTAAGTGAAAAACAACCTCTGGCGCCTGAAAATCAAAACAACATCGTCCCGCTACTGATGAGTAGATCAAAAACACCTGAGTCAGATCCGTTTTTTTGTTGGCCCTTGGGTCCATATGGAATGTCAAACTTGGTGAATTGTTTTTCATCGGCCTACTCGGTCGCTTGACCGAACCTGGAGCACAAATCATACTAATCTCTGAGGGTTGCCCCAGATGTTTTTCATGCGGTTGAAGGTCGGTTGGTTGTTTTTCGTCTTGGCTGTGAGCTTTGTGGGTCCTTTTTCTTACGGCAACACCCATCGCTTGTCGACGTGGGGACGTTATGATGATTATGCGACTTCGATAGTTATCGATCAAAAAGTTTATGACACATTGGCCGCCAATAAATTTATAATGAATCTGGATTACGTATCGACGGGGAAGCATTGGGGTGGTGGGGTC
>JBILOD010000384.1:0-4346 GCA_044374645.1 Pseudobdellovibrionaceae bacterium
AAATCTCTTGGGCCTTTACTTGATTATGGTTTTGGATTCCATCATCTCCTAAACATTTCGTTTGAACAGAGTCGAGGGCAGAACGGTCGGCTCATACTGCATCTCATGGACGCCAAGGGCGATCATGGCTATTTTGATTCGCGTTCCTATCAATCGCCTTTCGCTCCGCCCGCTCATCAATCGGCTTTATTGATGGAGGTTTGGAAGAAAGCACTTCATTCGCTTCCAAAGGAAGCAAAGGCCACTTTGCGGAAACAAAAAGTTCTATTACGTAGTTGCTTCTCTCTTGAATCCTACAAAGAGTACTTAACAGATATGGTGGAGACCTCGGATTCGTTGGTTCAAATCGCGACGTCACCGTTTGAAGAGCAAAGCAACATCAATGTCGAAAGCATTGAAAACCAATTCTATCCAATTTCGAGTCGGGCAAAGATTCGAGAGATTCATGAATCCTTCTTTATTAAGCTTTTATCGCAGAACGCTCTTCGTTTGGCGGCACAGCGAGTTGATCAAAGTCCTCTAAGGCCCACTATAGTGAACGATTTTTTATCGCGTTTCCGTGAGTGGAAGGCCCAGAAGGTGATACTCGATATGTCTTTTAGCTCCGGAGTGAGTCCATCTGTTCAAGAGGATTTAATGGCAAGCCGATTACCAGGAGTTGAACGATTCCCTGCAGTTTCCTATAAGGAATTACGGAATTACTACTTGGAAAATCTTTTAACCGTTTTGAGTCCACAGAATGAATTGGGTTTACATGGATTGATGAGACTCCGTGATTTCATTGTTTCTGGACTGAAGAACGTGGCGTCAGAACCATCGGAAGGCTTGAATAAGAATCTGAATTTGGCATTGGCCGTGAACGAAGTCATCCTTTTTAAGGTTTTCTCCATTTTGGTGACAAACGAGGCCCAGCACCAGTCAGAACGTCAAATGGGAATTGTTTCGGATAAGGCATGGGACTCACTGATCAAAGGCTTGCCATCGACTTGGCGCCAACCCTTTGAGAAACAGAAGATGAAATTCGCAGCAAGTCGATATCCATTTGCACCAAATGAATCCAAAATTCCCAGGACATTGAAATCACTCAAAGGGCTATTGATGCCATCCAAAAGCAAAATAGGTAACGACCAGTCACCATTTGATGAAGCCTTTGAACAATCAAAATGGCGCTACCAAGAAGTTTTAAGTGGGAGCGAACCTAAAGCTATCGGCGTTCTCAATGGGTTGACCGATGAAAAGCGCCGCAATGGCGGTTTTGAGAAAAAAAGTTGTGCCAAGGCTCTTTTATGACGGTAGACCGACCGAGAGAGGTCAGATGTTGCAGGATTCTAGTTTGATTCTAGCACCATCGGGATCAAAGCCATTTGCGTCGGTGGCGAAAGCACTCCAAGCATCATTTCCAGTTCCATCGATGCTTAAACAACTTGTACATTGGATAGTACCTGCTTGGGATCCTCCGCCATCATCCAAAAACTGAAGACAGACTCTGAACCCCTTTTTATTATTCAGAATGGTATGCCAGCTTGTTCCATTGCAAAATTGAACAACTTTAAGAACGGTATTGTAGCGCATTGCCCCTTCGTTGGTTGCGGTGCAGAGGGATGCAGAGTTACCGACTTTTATATCACCAGCTACGGCTAATTTTGAATTAGGATTTGTGGTTCCAATTCCTACATTGCCACCATTATAAAAGATGTTCGCCATATTCATTGGAGACATTCGCCATAACCACTCGGCTCCACCAATCGAAAAGCACTCGGTAATATTACCGCCCGCATTTCGGCGCACTTGTAAAACGAGGGAGACTACCATGGATTGGCTACCGATGGTTTCGCCCGTTTTTTTCATGCGAATTTCAAGCATTGCTTTTCCAATTTCGGGGGCCGCGGCATTGTCAGCCGTATAGTTCTTGACTTGAAAATTTGAAATGACGACAAGTTTGTCGATATATTCAGTGTTTATGTTAAATTTGATATTTGGAGGAACGGCAGTGTCAATAATCTTTGTTTTTGAAAAACCATTTCCACTTGGATTTCCACCCCCAAAACTGGCCTTGCAGATATCTTTATTAGATAGGAGGGCGCGGATGGTTTCGGCCAGTTCACGGTTGGCATCTTTGGCCTGCACCGTTCGTTGTGATTTGAAGGTTTCTGATAACATTGTCGCCAGTCCAAGCATAGTGATCGCCAAAAGGGCCGAAGCCACTAGGACCTCAACAAGACCCAGACCTCGTTGAGTTGTAAAAGGATAATAAAATTGTGCGAGATTGATTTTATTAAAATGATTTTTAACCTGAATGCGCATATTATTTCTCATCCTACTTAAAATTAATTACCATCCTCTAAATCAGATCAAACCTCGAATTTGGGTACGAATGGTGTCTCAATTGTTTTGTTTGACTCCCATTTTAAAGACGTTCTTTTTTATAAATATGCCGATAACTTGGTAGATTCAACTGTTGGTTGTATAATGAGAGAGGTCACAACTTTTGTCTTGGATGTTTTTTTATACCAGTGGGGGGATTGGAGGGATTAATGGCAAAAGCCTCTAACTCTGTCGATTTTGTTCCATCCATTTCAAGACTTCAGGATAAATCTCCTCGGCTTTTGCTTCGGGTTTTTTGTTAAAAAGTGTGATCATGAATTCGCTGAACTCTTTGAATTTTTTGAATCCGCGATTTTCAACCATCGTCTGAATCAAACGGGTTTTGGCCTTTTCATAATCCACTGGAGAATAGCTCTCTTTGGCGTAGCCCAAAAACAATCCCCAAGTCCGGATCTGATTTTTGAAGAATATTATGGAGTTCGAGCATCTCCCCAGCAATCCCTGCAGGTGTTATTGATATAATAACATTGATTAACTCAAAGACTTCGGGTGTTTCAACGGCCCAAGTTCCTCGATTCTGTGATTTATACGATTCTGAAAAAGTCGCCATCGGCGAGGGTAAGCCCCACGCAAGTTGCGAGGTCAAAAGAGAAATAATAAAAAGCATGCAAGTCTCCTCGATGGTCTCAACAATAGACTTAATTAAATCGTGGGGGTGTTTGAAAATCAATTCGAAAAAAATAATTTAATGTTCGTCGAGTTGTCGAATCTGTGGTGTGATCGATTCTGGTCGAGTGGTGAATCGAGGCAGTAGTTTTTAAATTCAGGTAAGGTTAATTTAGTCATTGAGGGCCTGGCGCCCTAGAGACTACCTAAATCAGCATCTGAGCCATCAGAGGAACAGCTGTAGCCAATGAGATTAAATTGAAATTCTAAATCTATGGTTTGACATTTTTTGGCGGTAACTTCGACTTCACTAACAAGTTGTCCCGAAGAATAAATCTTAAACTGGCACCAATTTTTACTTTTTTTAAAGTCGACCCTTGTGGATTGGGTAGAGATTTTGAAAATTCGTTGAACTGTTTCTGAGAGAATTTCCGGGCGATCGCCTTCGCTGATCTGATAGGTACATATTGAATGGCCAGGAATCGCGACTAAAATAATGTTGAAGAATAGAGCCGATAGAAAGATGAATTGGTTGCTGAATCGAGATAGTTTTAATTTTTTGGGGACACTCATTGCGCCATCCTCCGCTTGGAATAGGGGGTGTTTCAATTAGATTTAATGCAGGGATTGTGCCAAGGACAAATAACGGCTTGGCGCTTAGTAGTTGTACAATACTGGTAATTAAACACCAATTATTTAGAACGTTTAAAACTCCCATAGAGTGAGCGAAAAAAAGAATGGGTAGAGCGTGGTTCATTGCTTTCTTTACTGAGCTGGGGTGAGATTATTTTTATTCGCTGGTATTTCCCTTGGGTGGTGTTTGAAATTTTGTTTTCGGATCGTTGCGTAACCCGAGACAGAAATTTTCCGTAATGCCGTCGGCAGGCGCATCTTTCGATCGGTAGATTTTGAATCCAGTGCAGTGACACGAGTGTTCAACAAATCCAGGAGCCATTCGGCCCCCATAGAGATCGCAAGGAGGGAGTGTTCGATAGAGCCAAGTCCCAAAGATTCCAGTTAAAAGTAAAGAGAGTAGTAGAAGTTTTGCTTTCATTTCAAAAGAATAAAATATTCGAGAATGAGAGTCTCTGTTTTTTTCTGATTCAGGACTATTCGAATGGAACTCGTCGGTAGCTCTTTTTGCTTCGAATTGAGACGCTCAGAAAATGATAGGAATGGTGATGAAAAAATCATCTTATTGATGAAGGACAAACATTCGCGCGGTTTCGACAGTCAATGGCCTTCGCTTGCTGACCTCAAAAATGCTTGAACATCTCCCGCCCCGTTTTGTGTACTTAACCATCGATTTTGTCTCAGATAGAGTCGATGTTAGCATCTGAATTCCGGCGCTTTTT
>JBILOD010000387.1:0-4333 GCA_044374645.1 Pseudobdellovibrionaceae bacterium
AAAAAAATGATCTATTTTATCTAGGCCGACAAAAAGACCATGAATGTTTATGCGTGAGGTGCAACAGGTCAGAAAGTTAAGATTTTCATATATAGAGCCTTGATTTTGCCGACGTCCGAAGTACTCGATGGAGCTAAAAAGCTCAGTAAACCAGTCTCTTTGATGGATCGGGAATTCAGCAAGCCAAGTGGACTGGACTTCTTTGAGGCGTTTCTGATGTTGTTGACGATGTTTGGGGTCGGTCTTGATCAGAGTTAGGAGTTCCCGCAGTTCTTGTCCGGCACGGAGTCCATTGCCGATGGCAGTAAAATTTTGATCCAGTTTTTTGATCGCAAGCTGATACTTTTTGAGGTCTTCACACTTCATCTGAGGAGGTGCGTTCAGTAAATTGATCAGTTCATCTATGAGTGCGTTTGTGGCGAGATCAATGGTGGCGCTAGCATCACTGGGTAACCTGTCAGGATCAGTGAAATCGTCTACTTCTTCGGCCCAGAGTTGAGGTGGAGTGAGTAAAAGCACCAGTGCGAAGAGAACGCTTTCTATTATATGGGGCCAGTTAAAAGGTCTTTGTAGCGCAAACATTCCATTCCTCGTCAGAGCAAGAAGAGCATTTTTGGTATATCAAAGGGGCCGCTCAAACTCAATGGAGGTGATCATTGCCCCCTATTGCCCTGGCTGTTTTGTAATTAAAGCACGCGGAAGGCCGTAAAGTGTCACCCTCTAACTCTGGTAAAGTTCTGGAGAATTAAACAATTGTCATTTATGGTGTCTAACTTTTGGGCCATAGTCCATGCAAGCGCCAAGGGTAAGTAAATGCAATTTACTTGCGATTGTTTTTGAAAGCTTGAAATAAGTTGGGTGTATCAATGAATGCAGTTTTAAAAACCGGATTAGGTGTTTTGGGTTTAGTGTTGTCGTTGCAGGTTTCCTTGGCGACGAATAAAGATGCTAAATTTGAAGACGCTCAACTAAATGTGAGTCGAGCCCAACTGCATGGAAGCGGCAATCCACTGAGGCTGATGTAGGAGAGTGGAGAACGAACGTAGAGAAGTGGATCCTCGTTATTGAAGAACATCTTCGGGATTTACAGTTAGATCCCGCGGAGTTTCGGCCTTTGATTTGGGATTCCTGGTTGAATCAGTATCGGTATGAGGCTTCAATCAAAGAATTGATCCCCTACACTGAGTTTCTATCCGCTAAAGATTAGACGGTGAGCGAGCGCTCGTGTAGGGCCTCGCGCAATTTCCTTTTGGCATCATTTTCAATAGGGATGCCATGACTCATGATAATACGATCGAAGTCATTTTGAAACAGCGCCGAGAGTGAATCTGTGAACGCCTTGCGATCACGAATCAATGAAGCCATTAATCGGCTCACTCCAAATCGGTTGTAGGTGCCAAAGAGGCGAAAGATAATGTTGGCACCTAACCCTCGACACTCTGAAAGGTTAAAGCAAAGGTCAGTCACAATGAGCGATTTTGAAGGTTTATGTAAAAATACCGTTTCGTTGACACTGGGAATTCCATGAATGGGGAAGGCCGACAGTTCCTCTTCGTAGGGCCAAACATCACGGCCGAAAAGTTTTTGCCAGGCCAGATGGGAGTGTTTTTCTGGAGCACCTTCGCAACCCCAAAGAATAGCTTGAGGAAAGTGTCGCTGAGCTTTGACGACTCCTGCAGTATGAAAATTATTGGGTGCAACAATATCGGTGATGGGCCACGGAGTGCGGTATTGCTCGTCCAGTAGTTGGGAACCGGGTGAGATGAGAACGGCGCCGGCCCCAACCTTCACCACCACCGTTCGCACAGGAAGTTCTGTGAGTGGCATCTTGACTTTTGAATCGAGAAATAGAATGTCTTTCATGTGGATCATAGGATAACGTTAGTTAGATCACATAAACAAGAATAAATTATAAATCGTATTTAAATGGTCGCGAAGGTTTTTGAAAAATTAGATTACAAATTGATTGCGCGCTCAAAAGTATTCATTCTAAGATAGACTCAATCGGTCAGGAGCGAGCGAGTATGTTAAATGGATTTTTGTTTCTATTCGCTTTTGGGGTTTCTGGATGTGCTATTCTTCATCATGTCCAGATTGGCGAATTGGATAATCGTAAGGACTTTGTGAAGGTGCCTTTTGATATTAAAGTGTCTGAGGTCGGCGTTGATCTCAAACAGGCCGGGAAGGCTGTGGATCTCATCGGTAAAAATAAAAATAAACAAGGTGAAAAGGCGGGTAACTTTATTGAAATGTTTCAAATGGGACCACGAACCGGAATGCCTGTTTATTCTACTAAATGGGCTGAAACAGTTATCTATAAGATCTATGAAGCGTGTCCCTCCGGGCAGGTAACGGGGTTGATGTCTATTCGTGAGCATCGGGACTATAGTGTTGTATCGGGCGAAATTGTGAAAATCACAGGTTATTGTTTGAAACGAAAAATATAGATAATAAGGAGTAAAGATGTTTTGTTCAAGATTTTTGATAGGAATTTTGAGTTCGGCAATGTTGGCGTCCTGCGCTTCGGTTCAAAGTGTTTCTTTGACTCAAATTCCTAAGGATCGCTCCGAAGTTGTTAAAGCAGAATCCTCTAAATTTATTTTTCTTGGATTTAATTTTAATAATGATTTCATTGATCAGATTTCAGACCAACTGAAAGACCAGTGTGTCGATGGGGTTATTTCTGGGATTTTGACGAAGGATGAGTCTTACTCTTATATTTTAGCGCACACTCGAAAAGTCACCGCTACCGGCTATTGCAACAAGACGGTTGCACGTGCCACAAAAGGGGAGAGCAAGCGATGACACGGCTAAACTTCTTGGGGCTTTTATTGCCTCTGCTCACCTCTTGCGCCTTCAGTATGCATGATGTGCATGTGTCTGATTTTGGTCCTTACGCTCCGATGGAAAAAGGGGGTGAGGTGGTGAAAGTGGTTGGTGAGCAGTTTGTGGTTTTATGGTTTGCATTCGACACCAATTATGTCAACGAGGCTTATACTAAACTTCAAGCTAAGTGCCCAGACGGTCGCATTACGAGTATATCATCGCAATTGTACACCGAGTTGGGCTTTATGAGCTGGACCAATAAATTGCTCTTACAAGGTGTTTGCCGAGCAAATGATATGGCGAATACAGAAATGGGCGAAGACACATCCGTGGTCGCCAGGCGCCAGCATTAAACGGTTTTTTCTCTTTTAGGTGGCCAAGTTCTTGCAAACAACCTCCACGGACCCTTGATTCCGGAGGCTTGGTTTGAAAACGTCCATTACTTCTGTCAAACAAATCGACAAGCAGCGCCGTTTTGGCGTCATTCAGTTTTTCAGAGATTGTTTGAAATCAGTGGAAGTTCTGAAGTGCACCAAGCAGTGGGTGGGCATTTTCTTGGTGTATCAAGGATTCTGCTTTATACAGCCAGACCTTGCCCAAGCAGCGACTCAAAGCGATGTTGAGTCCGTTCAGAAGATTAAAATCACGAAAAATGACTTGCTTCAGGCAATTAGTGAGAATCTACCTCGTGTCGATGAGTTTCGGTTCATCAAGGAACAAGCTGACCAGCTAGGTGTTAAAGTATATTTGTTTGGTGGTACTGCTGCGGCCTATGGTCACTATGCAAAGTGGGATCTCTTGCGTCGCAAAGGGGATCCGCGCTATCACCCGGCTCGTTTTGATTTTAAGTATATAAATATTTATCGTTCCACCCAAGATCTCGATATCGTTGTCGATGGTTCTATTGACAAAATTGATACCCTGGCCCGAGCCATCACAGAGAGTTTTCCGTATATGCAGGGCTCAAAAGGCTCGAAGCAATCCTGGGAGGTACGGTCCTTACGTGAGGATATGGGTGATAAACTAGCCTTATTAAATAGTCCCGATTTTTTGAATCAGCACACCGACTCACAATCGGTTGGTTTAATTGAAATCACGGATCCCAAAAGGCCAAGTGAAAGGATTCGTGATTTGCGTGATTGGGAGAATCTGGAAAACTCGGGATTTCTTAATGATCTCCTGGAGGGTAAGATTCATTACTACTTTTCTGATAAGCACGAAACAACCAAGTTCTTCAAGGACGGGCGAAATCCCCCTATTCTCTCAGTCATTCGGTATTTTATCAAAGTGTTCCAATTGGATTTAGAAATGCGTGAGGAAGATCGGGCACTTCTGAACAAGCTTATCAGTGAGTTTGACCCAAGTTTATTGGATAGTCACACCTACTTACCTCACTGGTTTGCCGATAATGGTCCCAAGTTAATTCAAAATGCTATCGATGTGGAGAATGCGATGAAGATACTCATTGAAACGGGGCTTCGGGACAAGCTTTTGAAAATTGATAGTA
>JBILOD010000386.1:0-4333 GCA_044374645.1 Pseudobdellovibrionaceae bacterium
AGTTATCGACCCCCGGGAGACATGCGTGACCAAATCGTCCTACTGATAGAAAAGTACAACACGGTCAAACAACTCTATAGCTCAGAACTTTCCGCCTTTTTATTTTATAAAGACTTGATAGCCCTCCACCCCATCACCGATGGAAATGGCAGAGGATGCCGCGCCCTACTTAGCTACTTACTGTTATCTGAAGGAATTCCATCCCCATCTTTTGAACGTATCTCAATGGCTGATTTGTATGTCACCGGACCAGAGTCAGTTCAGTTTTTAGAAATGGGAGTTTGGCGAGGTTGGCAGAGTATTAACTTTGGTGGCCCACCTAAGAACTGATCAATCCCCATGTACGCCTCTCCTATTAACGCTGACGGGCTTCTTTTGACACTTTGGCGACCGTCGCAAATATACATCAGGGGGCATTCAGGGCAAAAATATTCGTGGGCGCATTCGCCATTGGCCGTCCAATGGGCGCAGCACATTCCATTATCGGTGCATTTTTCGGATTTTTAGGGTTCATGGATTTGATACATTTTTTCACAATCTACGTTCGCTCGGGCAGACGCGCCATTGTTGCAAGAAACTTCAAATTTCCCTCGAGGCGAAAAGGAGGAGCACATTCCTGATCGAGCTCGACATCGGAGATCGCTCTTCGTACTAAAGCTTTTGCTAAAGCTAAATTTACAAGAAGGATTAAAACGAAAACGTTCACTACCAACGCGGACAACAACATCCATTGATGTCCACCCATTGATACAATCATTTCGATCGGTCGATATCGAAATAGAACCCGCAGTGGCAAAGGCCGAATTAAAAATAAGGGAGAGGAGAAAAACGATTAGCGATTTCACGGTCACTCCAAGGCTAGTAGTGAATAGGGGAAAAAACCAGGGGGAGTCTTCCAAAGATAAAGAATACTGTCAACGCTGAAGAAATAGTGAACCCTTGCACCTTTGAGTTGTAATCTTCGACTCTCTGGATGAATACCCGCTGAATAGATTAACCCAGATATTCTCTCGACCTATTTGCGGCAAGATGGCGCCGGCATTCCTGACATTTAGGGGCCCTCGATCGTTATAAACTCGAGTTAAAGCCGAGAGGTGCCGGGTTGGAACTTATCCCGGAATTAAGCGGTAATAAATTCAATGACTCAGGGGAAGGGTGGACAGGGTAGGGGTCCTTCGTCATAGAGTCCTAGGTCATATTGTAATTCAAAAATTGTTTTGTGGTGCCCTTTCCCCTCCTCATAACCAGGGCACCACAAGACAAACCTAAATAAGTCTCAGAAAATTCTACCAGAACATTTGAACTCGGCCCCAAGGCCTATCCTTAGAAGGATAGACCAGGCTTGTTGTCGAGGACACGGTAAGGGTTGTCCGCGTATTCCATCATAAACAAGAAGGGTTCCCAATTCTTACGAACCACTTCAGGAATCACGCCAGCACCAGGGTAAAATCCCCAGCCACCACCGCTAAATTTCGGATCAAGTTCAAAGGTGAACGCAAAAATATGCTGGGTTCCGTAGGCCCAATCAGTAGTGTCACCGCTCGCTTGATAAAGCTCAGAGGCCTGTTGTGGCACATAGTTGTTCCATTGACTCATTTGCTGAGCCATATTGCGGAAAACAGAAACATCTTTGGCATCAGAAATTGGGTCATAGTTATGGCCCCATGGGTAAAGAATCAACTCAGAGAATGTATGAAAGCTGAGTAGCAATGTTGCATTTTCTTGTTGCTCAATGAAGGCCTTAACAGCCTGAGTTTCAGGTTCGCTAAATGGTGTTGGTCCCATGTAGGTATCAGCCCGCGGATTGTTACTAGATCCGCCTGAACCCCACTTAAATCCATAGTTTCTGTTGAGGTCGACACCATAGCTGCCATCGTTGTTACGGCGGCGGTTTTTACGCCACATTCGGTAGTTGCCAGTTTCAATGTCATACTCCGCACCATCAGGATTCACCATCGGAATCATGTGAATTTCACGGCTCTGGATGAGGCGAACAATGCGAGCATCACCGGCCCGGTAGGCTTCGATGAGCTGCTGTGTGAGGCGCAATGGAACATCAATCGACAAATGTTCACGGGCATGGTGTCCACCCATGTAGATCACTCCAGGCTTTTGGCGGCTGGTGGCAAGATCCGTGGAAATCGTCAAATGCCAGATGTCTCGACCTTCGTTGGACTTACCAATTGAATTTATGGCGATGATATCGGGGTTTTCAGTAGCGAGTTTTTGGAGAGCTGTGGTCACTTCTTGGTAGTTGTGAAAAATGGCATCTTCACCAGGAAAATCTGAAGCATCAACAACCGCGCTGTGTGCAATGAGGAGATTCTTAGACTTCAAAAGCGAAACATCATCGTGAGTTCCGTAAGAGATCACGTAATCTTCACGAACCATATCGATGGGAATACCCATTTCTTCAATGGCAGTTCTTTCGTACTTATTATTGGCTTTGATTTTGAGCCAATAACTGGTCTCGTCCGTGGTTGCTTGTGCCAAATTTGCTGTGGCCAAAAGCAATGTTGCCGAAGCAACCAGGGTGACACCCAGAACTTTTGCGAAGTTTTTTAGCATTTTTATTCCTTTCCATGGAGGTTGAAATATTGATAAGGCAAAAGTCCCATTTTGGCACCATTCATTTGTTGATTTAATGCTTATTGTCTAATTATTATTAGGAAACCTTCACGCTTGTATCACCTTGGTACAGCGTTTTTGTTTATTGTTCTAAGAAAGTGGCAGAATCTTCTTAATAGGGGTAAACTATTGATATGAGAAGAAATATTGATGAGATCAAATTTCGAGCATGCTCGGTTGACCCGAAACGGCAACCGTCCACCCCAAAATGGAGAAAGTGGACGCGCCTCAGTGTTGTTTTTGTTTTTTTGATGGGTCTTGGTGTCATCGGAACTAACGCAACTTTATTTAATCAAGGTGTTCCAGCTGTGAGCTGGGTGAGTCCTGACACCACTCAACTAACGGAACGAGATCACCGCCGCATTGTAGATCAATATTTGTCTTCTTCGCTTCAGCGGAATGATTTTGCGACATCATTGGATCTTTCGGTTCTGGGTACAACGGAAAAGGTGAGTGTTCTTTACACTTTTGATTTTGAGCTTCAGCGCGAGCTCGAGGCATTGATGAAACAGTATGCCTCAGACTATGCTTCAGTAGTTGCTATGGACCCTGCCACGGGAAAAATCTTAGCCATGGCAAGTTACGAATCGGGCGCTCCTTCCAAAGTCAATTGGGCGCTAAAAGCTACTTTTCCTGCCGCTAGTATTTTTAAAATCGTCACGGCCTCGGCGGCCATTGAGAAATATAATGTTTCGCCAGAGATGGAAATGAGCTATACGGGCGGTAACTACAAACTTTATAAACGAGATTTATTTAATGAAAATGAGCGTTGGGCTCGCATGATGACCTTTAAGGAGGCGTTTGCGAAATCCATTAATATTTTCTTTGGAAAATTGGCTCTTAAGTTTATGCTTCCGGATGATTTGTTAGCCTATGCTAATAAATTCTATTTTAATAAAGATCTGGCTGGTGATTTGCCTGCGGAGGCGGGAAAAGCCACACTTTTGAGCCATGAACCCTACCATGTTGCAGAAGTGGCCTCAGGATTTAACTCCGTAAACACACTCAGTCCTGTGCATGGAGCCCTTATTGCGTCGGCAGTCGTCAATGACGGTATGATGCCTTCGCCTTATGTGGTTGAGTCTTTTGTGCGCGCCAACGGAACTTCGGTTTATAAGGCTGCGCCGTATGCTTTGGAAAATCCAATTAGCATGACCACTGCTCGCAAATTACGTGACTTGATGAATGAGACCGTGGAGCACGGTACTTCTCGCAAATCGTTTAAAGAGCTGACCCGGGCTAAACAATTTTCCATTGTGGAGGCTGGTGGAAAAACCGGTTCTCTCAATGGTACAAATCCTAAGGGTAAAACCGATTGGTTTGTGGGTTATGCAAGGTTAGGTACGCGCATGCTGGCGCTTTCTGTTGTGACCGTAAATAAAGATTATTGGAAAGTGAAATCATCTTATGTGGCGCAACGTTTGATTAAAAAGTACTTTAAAGATGAAGTGATTATGTCTACAGCCCAGGCCGCCGAGCCGACTCGACATCTATCGGAAAACTAAGAAAATATAAATATTAGATCCACAGGTGTTCTGTGGATCTTGATGTTATTGAAAACGGACTCCAAGTCGACCCTTTTTCAGCTGAACATAGTTAATTAAGGTTTTCGATCTTGCCGATATAGGGGAGATTGCGGAAATAGCCTTGATAATCAAGGCCATAACCAACGACAAATTCATTGCTAATTTTGAAGCCGACATGG
>JBILOD010000385.1:0-4333 GCA_044374645.1 Pseudobdellovibrionaceae bacterium
TGCTGACTCGCTATGATTGGCCAGGTAATATTCGTGAACTTGAAAACGTTATTGAACATGCCTTTGTTATGGAAAACTCCCATCAAATCACTCTGGCCTCCTTGCCTGAGTTTGTGCTCACGTCCGTGGGTATCACGATGAAGGATTGGCAAGAGGCTACGACGCCAGTGGCTACCGAATCAGGGAGTCAACATTTGGTGTCAGGGGCTTTGTCGGATCATGACTTTATTGAAGACAGTGATGAAGAATCCGTAGGAGCTGAGGGAGAGGGGCCTGCTGATCCTGCCTTTGATTTCAATATGCAAAAAGAAGCCTTTGAAAAGGACTTCATCATACGTGCATTAAAAGCCTTTAGAGGCCGTATTAATCAAACGGCTCTTCATGCCAATATCCCCAAAAAGACGCTCCTTCGAAAGATCGAAAAGTATGGGATTAATGCGAAGGACTACTGCCTTTAAGTCCGTTGGAACGCCGTTTCTCGGGCTTTTATAGGGTTCTCAGGGGTTTTAGTTGCGGATCTTTGTGGTGGGCGTTAAAACCCTTCAGTTCGCGACTTTTCGATAACTTTGATTAAGAAACACTCAGATGATGCATTTGCCGCCCCAGGCTTACACAAAAGAGACTCTGATTCAGGCCTACAATTGGTTAAGGTCACAGCCTCCTCATGTGCAGGAGTTGGCGAAATCACCTGATGCATTGGTGGCTTTGTATTCTAAAGCTCAAATGCATGGGGAAAATTATTTGAGTCGAACCAATCTGCAGGGATTTAAGTCCGAGTTAAAGAATCTTGCTTCAATGATGGGTGAATTTGATGATGGGTCGGGAATGGCGTCCAAAGGGTCAATGGGGACAAAGGCTGCAGCACCACCTCCAACTCCTTTAAATCATCAGTCTGCGACGCAAAACAGTCTCCCCTCTGCTGTGTCAACTCCACCTGTGGCCGCCCCTCCCATGATGCCGACGGCGCCGCAGAATTTAAATGGAGCTTTAATGCAAAGTGCTCTTGGTTCATTGACTCCTGATCCATCGCTGCCGCTCTTTAATGCGATAGCCAACTCTCATCAAGGACAAGATCTACGAAGTGTTCTTGATGCTCGTAGTTGGACCATGATCCAAGAGGTGAAGAATCACTTTAATTTAAGTTCAGAAACAGAGGCGGTGCGCTTGCTGATAGCGATGGGTTATCAGAAAATGCGATCTCAGTTTTAGGATTATAACCTTCTTAGTAAATCTCAATAATCAAAAGAGAAGACTGGACTTTAATAAAAATTTTCGAGACTCTGTGCTAGATTCGTTACTTGTTTTACTGAGGTAACCGCATGAATTTTAAATATGTCTTTTTGATTTCTTGGTCGACCTTTGCAGTGGCATTGGATCAGCTCACAAAACTTTATATACACACTCGTTTTCAACTGGGAGAATCGATCACGGTGATCGAAAACTTTTTTAATATCACCTACGTTCGAAACCCGGGGGCTGCTTTTGGTTTTTTGGCTGAAAGCAATCCTCAGTTTCGAGAGATTTTCTTTTTATCAATTCCGCCAATTGCCATGATTATTATCTTGATGATTTTGCGTGGAGTTCCAAATAAGGACCGCTGGCAGGTCTTTGCATTAAGTAGTATTTTTGGCGGTGCCATTGGGAATTATATCGATCGATTGCGTTTTCGCTATGTCATCGATTTTTTGGATTTTCACCTCTACCAAAAATATAGTTGGCCAGCATTTAATGTGGCAGACAGTGCAATTGTTTTAGGGGTTATGATTTTAGGCGTTTTGATGTGGCAAGAGAAGAAGGCTAGCTCCGCGCCAGTGAACCCGTAAAGGGAATTTCAAGATGCACCCAGAACTGCATTTTGGCTCTTGGTCGCTACCCACTTACTTTTTGATTATTAGTATAGATTTTTGCTTAATGTTGGTTTGGCTGCGTCGACGCAGTCGACATCGTGGACTCTCCGTCAAATTAGCACTCGACACCGCCATCATTGGCACATTGGCGGGTTTTGTAGCCGCTCGCTTGTTTCATGTTTTCTACGAATACCCTGGGTTTTACCTGGAAAATCCCTCTTATATTTTTAAGCTCTGGGAAGGTGGATATGTGATTTTGCCTGGGTTGTTTGTCGGAGCGATGGTTTGCATTTGGTGGTTGCGGTTCTTGAAACAGCCGTTGGGAGTGTGGCTAGATGTATTTGCGCCCGTTTTAGCTCTTGGTTATTCGCTTGGTCGCTGGGCCTGTTTTTTTCAAGGATGTTGCTATGGAAGAACGACCGAATCGATCTTGGGAGTTCATCTCGAAGTTTTACAGCAGCAAGGTGAGAGTTTTGCACGCTACCCAACTCAGATCTTTGCGTCGGTGGGTGAAATCTTTTTATTCGTAGGATTGATGTTACTCGAGCGAGGCTTTCACCGAAAGTTGGTTGCAGGACAACTTTTTGCCTTTTGGATGTTAGGACATGGAACCAATCGTATTATTATGGAATTATTCCGCGATGATCCCCGAGGTCCCCTTTTGGTGGGACTCGGAGTATCCTTCTGGTTTGCTCTTGGATTTGTTTTTTTGGGGGGCTTTCTTGGTTTTACAAAGTCGGGGAGGAGCTGGACTCTTGGCACGAAATCATCAGACTTTCCAAGTATTCCCGATCATAAAAACTAGTTTGTGCAGGATATCCGGGGACAATGGTAGTTGCTCGTGCAACATAGTCTGCGAACTTGGGTGACCAAATCGATACTTGAACAACATTAGGTAGTTTTTCGCCTGCGGGAGAGATGCGTTCTCCGACGCCAATGGTGAGCGTTAGGGTGCCAAAGGCCAAATTCTTAGAACTGTTAGCCTCGATAATGAACGAATCAGTGAACTTTGAAGCTTGGCGTTGGCTCCCGTATTCGATACTGCAATCAATTTTACTAGTGACGCCAAAGCTCTGAGATGCTGCCAGTAAGGTCAAAATCAATGTCATGAATTTCATAAGGTCGCCCTTTCTTAAAAGTTCTGCACTACTCTTCGCATGGTTCCCTCTGAGGCGACAACTGACAACCTCACGAACTGTAAAAAGGAGCAGGAAAAGATGGAGTGATACATTATATTACTAATGGCTTATTTAATAGGTGCATTAAAGTCCCTGTGGATGAAAGAAATTCTCGACTCAGAAATGATTGGACTTACAATGAAATGAAGATCGGGAGTCCAATGAAAATTCGTTTGCAGAAGGTTTTTGAGATTAAGGATGGTGAAATTCGAGCGGTCTTGTTGTCCTTTATTTATTTCTTTTCGCTACTAGCTTCCTACTATGTGCTTCGCCCTATTCGCGATGAGATGTCGATGCAATTAGGCTCGGAACGCCTTCAAGAAAACTTCTTTGCAGTCTTTATTGCGATGCTGGTTTTAGTCCCTATTTTTGGATGGATCACGAAAAACGTCCCTCGGGGAGTGGCATTACCTAGAGTGTATGGCTTTTTTGTTATGAACATTCTCTTCTTTTATTGGATGTTTGACACCAAGGGATTGCAGTTGGGATGGGTGGCCAGAAGTTTTTTTGTTTGGGTGAGTGTTTATAACCTATTCGTCGTCTCCGTATTTTGGAGCTTTATGGCCGACTTATTTACCACAGAGCAATCGAGCCGTTTGAATGGACTCATCAGCGCCGGAGGCACTCTGGGAGCTTTGGTAGGCCCTTCTATTACGGCACTTTTTATTGAGTCGTTTGGGCCTAAGAATCTGGTGCTGGTGTCGGGTGGTTTTTTGTTGCTTGCCATTGCTTGTGTTCAAGGACTTCGGCATGAACGACGCACTGTAATTGCTAAACAGATTCATCAGATCGAAGCTTCTTATGGTTTTCAGGGTTCGATTTTTTCGGGAATCCTAGCTGTTTTTCAGTCTAGGTACCTATTGGGAATTTGCGTTTTTCTATTTTTGTATGCACTGCTGTCGACGTTTCTCTACGGAATGTCGACGGATCTGCTTCCGAAGGTTTACACAGACTCTGCTCAACGCACCAAAATTCTCGCCCAGTTGGATTTAATTGTGAACGTACTTTCTTTTGTGAGTCAGTTATTTTTGTTTAGCAAATTGGTGGGGCGATTTGGTCGTCGCGTTGGATTGGTGTTTTTGCCCGTTTTATCTGTAGTGGGGTTTCTGCTTTTTGGGATGAGTCAAAGTATTCAGATTCTGTTGGTCTTTGCGATTCTAAGGCGAGCGGGAGAGTATTCAATCTCCAAACCCACTCGTGAAACTCTTTTTAACGTATTACCTCCAGAGCAAAAGTATCGAGCCAAGAATGTCATTGATACTTTAGTGCATCGAACAGGGGACGTTTCATCAGCGAGTCTATTTGCTA
>JBILOD010000389.1:0-4317 GCA_044374645.1 Pseudobdellovibrionaceae bacterium
TGTTAAGTAGAGTCATTCCTTTGCTCCTTGTAAATGGGACTGGACTTTCGATCTTACTTTTTCTCTTTCTGCCAAAAAATATGAGTCGCCTTCTACGCTCTTTAGTGGCCTCTATACCATGTTTGTTGTGTTCAGCTTTTGCTTTCGTAATCTTAGCTGGCTGCGGAATGAGCTCGAATGGCTGTGCTGAATCTGACCCACTACCTCCAGAAGAGATAATAAATAATAATATCCACATCCTCAATGGTCCATAAGAATGTAATATGATTTTATTCCAAATTATTCTGATATTCTCACTGTCAGGTATCGCACAACCCTTTCAGGATAAGAATGCACCTAGTCCAATTGGCAATGGCCCCATATCAAAGGAAACAGTTAAAAGTTTAAATGAAGCTTATGAACATTACCGAAGGCCAAGAATTAAAGAACAGGTGAGAAAGCCTTTGTCGATTCAATCAATAATGCAGGGCTTTCGGTCACGACTGACGACTGAGTGTCCTGATCAGGCCTTGCAAGCCGAAGTAATGCAGTTTTCCGACAATCAAGACTCATTGGTTCATTATAAGGTATCAGTTATTAATTCTAAGCAGCGATTATTGGTATCAGAAGGTGACAGTTCTGTAGATCTTAAATTCAAGCAAATAGTATTCGTTGACCAACTGAATGCAACTAGGCGCCAAGAGATTTGGCCGATATTTACCCCATTCGCTCAAGAAAATGTTGATGTTAATCATCGACCACTTTTTTTCAGTTCGCATGAAATGTATTTAGTTTCTTTTATCCATTTCAGAGGAGTCGGAGGAACCTTAATCAAAACAAGTCCAGGTACTAGGCTCACTATAAAAACGGATTTACGAAAACTGGATGTATTAGGAAACATCGAAATAAAATTGGTTGATATTTTTAAATGCGAGCCGAGCCCAGAAATCTCAAATGTCGAGACAGTATTTTGTTGGGGCCATTTTCGAAGAAATACTGGGATCTTGGTCTCGGGAGTCATTAAGATTCAAGACGGCATTTTAGATCGTTCGTATGGAGCTGAGTCAGGCGTTTTGCCCATTGAAGGATCAGGTTGGGTGAAGGACTTTGATAATCAATCGATGGAGGTACAGCGTGATGGAAGAATTTTGTTGCGTGTAAATAAAACAATTTGGATTATCACCAAAGACAAGAAGGTATTTCAGCCTCCTGAACTCCCTCGGTTTGGTGATCTTATGATGACATCAGATCCGAATATACTTTTACTAATCCGCGGTTTTGTGGGCATAGTTAAGGCGGAGTTTCATGATCTCAAAAGTCCCCAATCGTTTTATATGAAATTTTTTACTCCAAATAAACCACTAATTCCAAATACGGCAAAAAGACGAATAATGGAGCCCTTAATAGGTCATCCTATTTTCTTTCTTGTTAATAATAGTGGGCAAGTAGATGATGTAACTCAAATTTTTAGTGTTATCGAAAAGAATGGCATCAGAGACAACGTTGTAAGGAGCATTTTGGAAATGTCTGGATCGATTATACGTGAAGAAAACATCTTTTTTGATCACAAAGAAAATATTTTAACTTTGATGCTGTCCATCCCAATTCAAATGCGACTCAATCTGAAAATGTGCGGATACTGAGGAAAAGAAATCGTGCATGGTAACCCTGGACACCCACTAGGCAATCTGGGGTAAGACTCAAGAATTCATTCAGTCAACTTTTCGTAACAACGATAAATACCTAGCTCAATGGGCCGAACTGTATGCTGGAGGGGAACTACGCCTCGTTCGATTTGAGGCTTGCCGCCCTGATTTTGGGTCATTTTCAGCAGAATCTAAGTAACAGAAGCTATCGACTTTCTGGTCATTTCATAATAAGTAGCTCCTATGCGAATTATTTCAGGCAAATATAAGGGACAATTGTTAAGTAACTTTTCGGCAGATCATATCCGTCCGACCACCGATAGAGTTAAAGAGACCCTCTTTAATATTCTACAAAATGACCTACCTGGAGCTCGAGTTCTTGACCTTTTTTCCGGCACTGGAAATCTGGGAATCGAAGCGCTTTCTCGTGGTGCAGAAGAAGTCATCTTTGTAGAAAGCCATCCAAAGAGCCTTGAGATCATTAGAAAAAACCTCGAAAAGCTCAAGGTGACAGAGCCTCACCAAATAATCAATAAAGACGTCATTCGTTTTTTGCAGAATCCTCCAGACACAGTCTTCGATGTGATTTTTGCCGACCCCCCATTTACCAAACAGATGGCCGACGAGGTCATGACGGCTGCCAGTGTCAGCACCATTTTTGGTGAAAAGACCATCATGGCTATTGAGTCAGCAAAACGTGAAAAACTGGAAGCACAATATGGCTCACTGATTCGCTCTGATCATCGTGTTTTTGGAGATAAAATTCTGAGCTTTTTCACCAAAGAGTCATAGCGCAATGCTTGACACTCCTCAGGGAGACGTTAAGAATGCCCAGGTATGAAAAAAGCCGTTTATCCTGGTAGCTTCGACCCAATCACAGTTGGGCATCTTGATATTATCAAACGCCTAAGTCCACTTTATGATGAAGTGATTGTACTTGTTTCTTCATCACCAAACAAAAGCTATTTATTTTCAACCAATGAACGTAAAGAGCTTCTTGAGAAAAGCCTTCTGGGTCTCGGAAATGTCAAAGTCGATATTCATGAGGGCCTCACAGTGGACTATCTGAGAAAGATCAACGCCAATGTGATTGTTCGCGGACTTCGTGCCGTCGTTGATTTTGAATATGAAATGGCAATGGCCAGCATGAACAAAAGATTAGCGCCAGAAATTGAGACGGCACTCATTTTTGCAAGCCCCGACTGCTATTATATTTCAAGTCGTGCCATCAAGGAAATCGCTCGTTTTGGCGGAAACCTGGATGGGCTTGTGCCGACCCATGTTCAACAAAAATTATTAGATAAATTACAAATAAAATAAGAGGAGGTCCTAATGTTGTCCAAAAGAGCTTTATCCATGAAACCCTCACCAACCCTGCAACTGGTGGCAAAGGCAAAGGAACTCTCCTCAAAGGGCCATGATGTCATCGCTCTATCCGTCGGTGAACCCGACTGGCCCACCTTCGGAGCTGCGGCACAGATGGGTATTGCCGCCATTAACGAAGGTTTTTCAAAATACACTCCCGCCAATGGGATTCCCGAACTGCGAGAAGCCATTTGCGAACAAATCCGCAAGGAGCACGGGTTTGAGTATACTGCCAATCAAGTGACCGTCGGCACAGGTGCTAAATTTATTTTGTTTGCTGCCTTCCAAATGCTTTGCGACAAAGGTGACGAAGTGATCATTCCCTCACCCTATTGGGTAAGCTACCCGGTCATGGTAGAACTTGCTGAAGGCAAGAGCGTCATTATTGACTGTGGACCCGAAACAAATTTCAAAGTCACGCCTGCGCTCTTAGAAAAAGCCATCACTCCTAAAACCAAGGCTTTTTGTTTTGCCTCACCAAGTAATCCAACAGGTATTGCCTATACCAAAGAGGAGCTTAAAGCTTTAGCGGACGTCTTTAAAAAGCACCCTCATGTTGTTATTATTTCTGATGATATTTACAACCATCTTATGTTCGGTGCTTGCCGTGTGGCCCCGCACATCTTAGATGTTGCTCCCGAATTGAAAGATCGCGTGCTCATCATAAACGGCGTTTCTAAGTCCTACGCAATGACCGGATGGCGTATTGGTTGGGCCCTTGGTCCTGCTCCATTGATTAAATGCATGGCTGACTATCAGTCGCAATCAACCTCTTCTGCCAGCAGCATCTCGCAAAAAGCGGCTTTGGCTGCGATTAAGAATTGTGATCAAGATGTTGAAAAAGCTAATGCTATGTTGAAAACCCGTCTCGAGAGTGCGTTGGATTATATTAAAACCATTCCCTACATTCATGCGGTTCGCCCAGATGGCGCCTTTTACCTGTGGCTCGACATCTCCAAAGCATTGGGTAAAAAGTATGACAACCAGGTTATTGCTAACTCGCGTGACTTCGCCACACTCCTGCTAGAAAAGTACTTTGTCGCGGCCGTTCCAGGGGTCGAGTTCGGTGTTGAAGGTTGCATGCGCATTAGCTTTGCGATCGGAACTGAGCGTATGACCGAGGCACTCAAACGCCTCAAAGACATGGTCGAAAAGCTCCATTAAGAAGTTTAGGTCCTTGGGTTATGGACCTGATTCTCGCCCCCCCCCCTCTTGCAAGACTCGAGAGGGGGAGCTGTGGACCTCGAATCATGAGTCCAAATGACTCAAACTGGAACAATGGAAAATGTCACCGATATTGAGAATTAAATGTTTTTTCAGGGTCCGA
>JBILOD010000390.1:0-4311 GCA_044374645.1 Pseudobdellovibrionaceae bacterium
GACGATGACCCTCTCATTGGACCATCGATCAAAATGATTCTCCCTCCCAATTGGAAATTAATATATTCACCCGCCGCTAACACCGTAAACTACTCATTCCCCTATCATGCTGCTTTTGTAGACATGCATCTCCAGAGTACGAACTATGAACCCACAGGCCTCAAGGTCATCGAAAAACTCAGAAGCAGCCAACCCCTCTTAGAGATTGTGGCCATTTCGGGTGATTTGTCTCTTGAGCTCATGGAGAGTGGGCTCTCCGCTGGAGCTCAGCGTTTTTTAGGTAAACCTTTGATTGCTGACGAATTTCTATTGCACCTTTCAAAGATTGAAGCCCTTGTCCAGATTCGCAGCGCCGCTCAAAACAATCAACTGGACGGCCCCCGCTGGGTCGGCTCCTCACGTGAATCAGAACGCATCCGCCAGGAAATTGCCTCACTTCGTGGAGAACCGGGGCCAATTCTTATCTATGGCGAATCAGGGTGCGGAAAGGAAGTGGCTTCCCGCCTCATTCACAAACAAGAGGGCAGAGGTCCTCTTATATCGGTTAATATGGCAGGAATTACCGAGAATCTCTTTGAATCCGAATTCTTTGGTCATATCAAAGGTGCCTTCACCGGCGCTGATTCAAATAAAATTGGCTTAGTTGAAGCAGCCTCAGGTGGAGATTTGTTTTTGGACGAAATCGAAGCCCTTCCTGCATCACTCCAAGCCAAAATGTTGCGTTTTTTGGAAACCGGTGAATTTAAAAAGGTTGGCAGCAAGGAAACACTGATTGCCAGTTGTCGCGTTATCTGCGCCAGCAATCGCGACTTGCCGACGATGGTACGCGATGGGCTGTTTCGCGAAGACCTATACTGGCGTATATCTGGTAAAAAGGTCAACCTCGCGCCTCTCAGAGAACGACGTGAAGATATCATTGATCTCGCGAATTTTTTCTTGGAAAGTGATCGTCCTAAACGCAATAAGAAATTTGCACCAGACGGACTTTCCGCTTTGCAAGCCTATCTCTGGCCAGGAAACGTTCGTGAATTGAAACGGGTTTGCGAACAATTGAGCCTCACGAGTCCGCTGCCACTCATTCGCGGAGTGGATGTCCGTGGGATCATCTCTAACACCAGCACTCCTGCTCATTTAGACGAACTTGATTTCAACCTGGGAATCAACGAACTCACGAATCGTTTCGAGGCTCTCGTGATCAAAAAAGCCTTGAGCAAGAACCAAAACGACATAGATAGAACGGCTGACCTCTTGAAGATTTCGCGATCAAGTTTATATAAAAAAATCAAAGAGTACGAAATCGAAATAAAATCGTGACGAATTGATTAGGAAACGCTAGTGTTTAGAGTATGAACACAGCGGCATGGTCGAGTGAAGTTTATCAGCAAACGGTTTTAATCGTTCTGGGTTTTTTATTTTTTTCCGGGTTCATTGTTTATTTTTTTAGAAACAAAAATCATTATTTCACTGTCTCATGGGCCAGCATTAAAAGCTGGCTGGTCGCCGCGCCACTGCTCTTTTTTGCGATCGGTGCTCCTGAACCGTGGCCACTCATAGTACTCACTTTTCTCGCCATTTCCGGCGCTAAGATTTTTTTCCAAATCTTAGGGATCTATCATCGCAGCTGGTTTGTGATCTTATGCTACCTCGGCATCATCGGCCTGGCTATTAGTGTGTCCTATAGTCGAGTGGATATTTTTAATCTGATGCCAATGCTCATTCTAGGATTCTGCTGCTTTATCCCCATTGCCATGAATCGGTACAAACACATGATTCAATATATTGCGTTGACGATGATGTGTTTTATTTTTCTTGGTTGGAGCTTCATGCATGCAGGGCTGATCATGAAGTTTGAAAATGGTATTTACCAACTGATGTACCTGATCATCTTAACCGAATTTTGCGACAATACCATTATTGCCATCAGCCGATATGTCGGCACCATTCACTACGTTGATAAGATCAATCCAAAGAGAACCTTAGAGAGCACCGCCCTCAGCGTCTTGATCACGTTAATTTTGGCTTTCTTGATGCGCCACTTGCTTCCGGATCAGAGTGAAAAATATTGGCTGGCCTCGGGCCTCATTGCAGGAGTGGGCGGAGGGTTTGGGGATATCGTCATGACGGTGATTCGCCGAGATCTAGGTATCCGTGACTACGGGGTTTTTATCCTTGGCCGAGGGGACTTTCTCAATCGTATGGATCGACTCATTTTCGTTTGCCCGATCTATTACTACGTCATGCATTACGTGGCGAAAATGTAAGGTGAACCATTTATGAAAAAATGGAGCTACGAAAATGAACAATGGACCCAACTGCCTGATTACTTAAAACACCTACCCCTTTTTACCCGCCATTTTGATGTGTTCAGCTTTCTTGTCCGTTGCCTCTGGGGATTCATACTGAAGGGCCTATTTTTTCGTTTTTATATTCGCCTCAAAGTGATCGGGAGCTACAGAGAAATCTATCGAGATCACCCCAGATTGCTGGTGATTTCAAATCACGCAAGCCATCTTGATGCGGTCTCGATTGCAGCCACCGTTCCCTTTATTTATTGGAAAGACCTCTTTATCGCCGCTGCGAAAGATTATTTTTTCTCCAATACGCTCGTCACCTTTTTTTCACAACATTGCCTTGGAGCTATACCCATTGATCGAAAAGATAAAAAAGGAGAGGCAGTTAAACTTTGCGTTTCACTTTTGAAACAACTCGATCGAATTTGGTTGATCCTGTTTCCAGAAGGAACACGCTCTCAGGATGGTAAGATTCACGAATTTAAACGTGGAGTTTCTATTTTTGCCGAAAAGACCAATACCCCCATTCTGTTCTTATACCTTGATGGCAATTCGACACTTTGGCCAAAGGGAAATATTTTTGCTAAGCCTGGCAAGCTCATTCTCCATATTGGTCCCGTACAGCCACCAGCACCAATAGAAGTTATTTATGCCAATTATCGCAAATGGGTAGAGACCATTAACCCAGCGGCCTTTGGTGAAGACATTCACATCACGCAGGAAGATGTGGTCAAAAACTTCGTTTAACGCAAACTTCCTTTACAGCGCTCAGACCACTATGCTCTAGATAGAGGCATGGAAACTCGTCAAAAAACTCAAAGTAAGTCACTTAAAATTTCTTCTTACCAAATCCTACCGATCGACACCGGTCTTTTTGGTCTCGATGGTGGTGCCATGTTCGGAACAGTTCCTAAAGTTCTTTGGGAAAAACAAATCCCCGCCGATGCCCAGAACCGAATCCCTATGGAGGCCCGGGCCTTGCTTCTCAAAGGAGTTGATGGAAATTCTCGCAACGTCCTCATTGACTGTGGCAATGGAGGTTTCTTTGTTGAGAAATATGGCGAGAAGCTGGGGAAAAAGTTCGCCCAAATGTACAACATTGATCCCAATGGCCCATCTCTACTCAATTCCTTGAAACAAGCCGGACTCTCACCCGAAGATATCACCGATGTGATTTTCACCCACCTCCACTTTGATCACTGCGGGGGTGGAACTATTTGGAAGAATGGAAAGATTGCGCCTCAATTCCCCAATGCGACCTACTACATTCAACGGGAAAATTTAAAAACCGCCCAAACTCCAAACATTCGCGAAAAGGCCAGTTACCTCGCCCCTAATTTTGCACCACTGCTCGAACTAGGGGTCTTAAAAGTTCTGGAAGGACCACAAGAGAATCTACTTCCGGGAGTTTCAGTTGAAATATCTAATGGCCATACCCATGGCCAACAGTGGGTGCGCGTGAGTGATGACCATAATACTGTTGCCTATTGCTGTGATGTGATCCCCACCAGCGCTCACGTGCGCTCAGCTTGGATTATGGGATACGATTTGGACCCATTGAAGGTCATCGAAGAGAAAACATCCTTACTCGGACGGGCCGCCGACGAAAATTGGCACCTATTTTTTGAACATGACCCTAATGTAGATGCCTGCAAAGTAATCAGAAATGGGAATGATTTTGCAGTTTCTGAAACCTACAAGTTAACATAGAGCTTGAATGCTCAAACCTGATGTTTTATAACTCGTCGTCTCTGTTTTGTGTCCAAACGGTCGCGTAGCTCAGCTGGATAGAGCAACTGCCTTCTAAGCAGTAGGTCGGAGGTTCGAGTCCTCCCGCGATCACCAATAAAATCAATAGGTTGCTCAATAAGCCGGTTTCGTAATTTCGACAGACCAATCCATTGAACTGCCGAAGGCAGTCCTAATGCGGCTTTAGCCGCCAGAACTCGTTTGATAAATAAGCTGAGTTTAGTTCAGCGTAATCCCTGTAGTATCGACTTTCACTTTTCTGACTGATGTA
>JBILOD010000391.1:0-4309 GCA_044374645.1 Pseudobdellovibrionaceae bacterium
AAGCGTAATATAGACTGAGAGTGACTGCGCCAGACTCATTTTTTCTCATCCAATTTTTTGATCAGCTTTTTGATTTCCTCGACTTCAGATTCATTAATTTTAAAGGAGTCAAGAAGCTGCTTAACCAAAGCAACAGGCGTTCCTTGAAACACACGTTCAACCACATCCTTAACAGTTCGAGATTCATAGTCAGATTTTTTGAGAGCCGGAATATAAATATGCCCTCGGCCTTCTTTGCGAGTTTTCAAAACTCCTTTTTGCTCGAGAATTCTGAGGATCGTCGATACAGACGTGTAAGCGAGATCGCGATTCTTCGGTAACAACTCCATCACGTCAGACACTGACCCCTCACTGAGCTTCCAGAGAATGGTCATTAGCTCAAGTTCAACATCTGTCAGCTTGCCATCATATTCTTTTAATTTTGATTTGCTCATATTTTTCCCCGTGCCATTAGATTCAACTAAGTCTTTAGTTGTTGTCAACTAAGATCTTAGTTTGTGAGTTTCGGCGTGTGTGTGCCAGTAATTTCAGATGGTTAAAGCGATCTAGGTGGTCTACTCGCCCAGTCACTCAAACAAATCTGACGCAACTCGGCCACATGTTTTGGCGCTCTTGACCTTGTCGTTACGTCAAACCCTATGGTGAATTTAATGGGAAGGAACACAAGAATGATTTCAATAGGAAGATTTGCAGAATTAGCCAAGGTTTCAGCGCGCACGGTGCGCTATTATGAGTCTATTGGCCTGCTGCCAACTTCATCCAGGGGCGAGAATAACTATCGGTATTATGATGCCAAATGGTTGGTACACATGAACCGAATCCGTGACCTACAAGATTTAGGTTTTAGGCTCGACGAAATCAAGCAGATCAACGATTTTTCTGAATCCGATATTAGCAATCGGCTCAAAGCAAGGTTGCTAGAAATTGAACAGGAAATTAGTGATTTAGAGGAACGAAAAGCAAGAATTAAAGAACTCCTTTCCGTGTCGAATAAAATTCAAACGGGTGAATACCTCACCGAATCGGAAAGGAATCTGTATATGAAAAGTATTAAAGAAGAAATCATCGAAGGCCTAAGCCTTCAGTATGATGTCGTAACAGAGTCAACTTTAACTTACCTCAACCGAGACGGATGGCTTCAGCATCACTCCGAGTTCGGTGCTTTTTTAGAGGGAATAAAAAAGTGTGTCACATTTGCGAAGCAAAATAAATTGAAACTTGGGCCAGCCAGAGGTAGTGCACCTGCAAGCCTGGCTCTGTACAGTCTCGGTTTTTCCGGCGTCGATCCTATGAAGCACGACATGATTCCCGAAAGACTCGCCACGCAAACTCCATTTTTTCATATTGATGTTGAATTTGATCGTGGTCAGGAGTTTGTCGACTTTTGCAGAGATATCAATCGCAGCTTACCGTATGGGGAGATTCAAGCTTTCAAAATGCCTTTGATTGATATTGTTCAAGGCGTACACTCCATCATTGGAAAAGAAATTGATTACGATTCCATTGATGATGATTCTGATATTGTCCTATATCCATTCCGTAATCTCGATATCGAAAATATTTTCCAGTTCGATTTTTCAGAAGATGCCTTGGTTATGCAATTCGAAAGGTTCCTGCCAGAATATTTGGGCTTGGAAAAAATGATCAAATACCTCGAGGGACAGAAGATCCATAATTTCCGCGATATAATCAATATCACAGCCCTTTGGCGACCTCACTGCAAAGAGATTGTTGATCGCATAGAACTTTATAAAAAAGCCAAGCAGAGTCATTTTTCTTATGGTTTTCTATCAGAAAAATTAGAAACGTGGTTAAAACCAAACTTCGGAACGATTGTCTATCATGAGGACCTGATAAAAATAATTTCAGAGTACGCCGGGTGGGACTTCGCCAGAAGCAATGCTCTTCGAAGGGAGCTGATGAAGAAAAATGCTGACGAAACTCGAGAGCAAAATCAGGACTGGGTTGATTTTAAAAAATTGGTTCCAACTGAAGTTTCAAATTTCGTGGCCGAGGAAAGTAAGTGGGCCTTTTGTCTTCCACATGCCATTTCGTTTGCTAAATTCACTAAGCAATCTGCGGTGTTAAAATCCCTGCACAAAACTATTTACATTTCTGAGATAGAAACCTTCGAGCAAAAGCACGGTATCACCTGGGACGATATTGGCATTCGAACGAAGGGTGTTTCCTTACATCAGGGATAGCTATTTTGCCTGAGCTAGACGATGGTGGCCGAAGTTTTTTATTTGCCGTGAGAACTAAAGAAGAGAAAAATGTCGTCTTCGATCTCCGGGGTTACCTTATGACCTACTCCTGGGTAAGTATTAAAGATCACATTTGTCCCTGTGGACTTGTAGATCTTCTGAATCTGTTTCCAACGGTCGGGCTGCATCTTCTCGCCAAAAGTTCGTTGAATAAACTTCGCCTCCTCCACGCCCCAAGCATCGCGAAACGGTACTGTGTCATTTGTATCGAGAGCTCCCATGTATAACATCTGTGGGATTTTCAGGAATGTTTTCGAGTCGAAATCCATGCCCACTAAGTTCTTCAAATCGCCGACTCCAATCGGATATCGTAAGGTTTTTCTCTCCCACTGAATAAGTGGAAGAATTGGCAAAGCATTGATGCCTCCAGCGGCAGTGGCCTGAATGAGGCCTGGATGCAGAGCTGTGAAACGCAAAGCAAACCCAGCAGATGAAGAAAACCCGTTCATGAAGACTTTGGGGCCGACTTGGATGCCGCTTTGAGCAAGTCGAGCACGTGCGTCCTCGATCATTGCTTTCAATTGCAGATCAATTCTCTTGAGTGGTCCGTCTGAAATCATAAGTGTGCTACGGTTCAAATAGTGAGTGTATTCCTGCGGGCGACTGGCCAGTCGTGGAAACACCGAAACCAGCATAGGGCTCTTTAGTTTTTTCGCAATACGGTGCGAATAACTTCTTTCAATAAATTTTCTTGCAGCCCTATCGTGAAATTCAATGTCATCATTCTGTGTTCCTGTGTTGTTAGGCTCGACATAGAGAATCGACTGTGATTCCTTCTCGATTTCTAGAGGAATATATAAATAATAAGCGTAATTAAATCCTCTGTCGGGAGACGGAAGTACCTTAATCAAAGTGTCGCCTATAACAGTGAGTGGTCCACTGGGGTTCTCAACGAATACAAGCTCGGTTTGCTTGGGTGAGGAGGAGTTAGGCGAGACCGAGGTGCAAGCGGGCATTGCCGCGGCTAGTGCCATTGTTGTGCACGTGCTCACCGCCACGTGATCACCGCTAGTGCGCACAGATCCAGTTAAGTCGGATAACATCTGTGGCATTGTATGGTGAAATACCTGCGATTCAGGCTGAAGGACGGAAAATCCAACCCCGTGGCGTTCCCGAATCTTAAGCGCAGATTCTACTGAACTTCAAAATCAAAGTAGTCGCTTTTGTAAGGTTCATCCTTCAAGACGAAGTGCCACCACTCTTTTGGATAGTTTGCGAAACCTTGCTTTTCCATCGCTGATTTGAGGATTTTCCGATTCTTCTGCGATTTTTCAGGGATAGAAAGGTTCGCCGTGTGCGCAAGCTCGCTGAAACAATCAAATGTGGTGCCCATATCAACTTGTCCAGTATCTTCAACTTTTTGAGAGATACGACAATCGTTGACTGCTTTCGCTTTCAAATTGAAGTCCTTTGATTGAAATTTGCCTGTGCGGACGAGTGTTAGATCGACTGTGCTGGCACGGCTATGTCCTGACTTAGAATCAATATAACCGCGCTTAATCAAATCTTTTTTTACCTCGTCGGGGTAAAAGACGGATTGCATTTTTGAATCCGAAGTATCCTTTGTCCAACTCACAAACTGATTCACAGCCCGTTGGGGCCTGTAACAATCAAAAACCAACAATGAATATCCCTGCTTTGAAACGTCCTTTTGGACTTCGCTCAATGCCTTCGCAGCCTTTGAAGTTAAATAGCACTTGTTAGATTTATACCCATCAATCGGCCTACCAATGAAATTCCAATCACTCGAATAAGCGGCTTCAACTAAAATATCAGGATTGATCGACTTCAAGTCTACCACCCCGAATACATCTCGCGCCACCGCCTGCGGATTCATTAGACTTTGTAGAGTTCGATTAACGAGAACTTTAACTTTACTGCTCGCAAGCTCCAATTCACCGGCAGGTTCTCCTAAGTGAAATTCCGCAAAATCAGAATTCTTATAGATAGCACCCTTTAAATTCAAAACCTGGCGTTTCAGGAGATGCTTGATCTCAGTCATGCAAAAATATTGAGATGGCATAAAGAGAGGTGGTACTTTAGAT
>JBILOD010000278.1:0-5670 GCA_044374645.1 Pseudobdellovibrionaceae bacterium
CTTGGCATTAGCGTTTGTTTCTATTTGTACAAACGTTTCCTGAAGATCTTGAAGGCCAAGGTAGCCACAAGACGATTTCATTTGGTGAGCGATATTCTTAATCAATACAAAATCCAAGTGGTCAAGGGCCTCCCGCATATTGGCGACTCGGCTCGGTGTGTTCTTTAGAAAGAGCTCAATGATTTCTTCGGTAGCTTGTACCGAGGTAGCATTCGCTAAGAGATCGAGTTGTTCATAAACAGTAGCTATATCCATCGGGTCCCTCCTTCCCTTGAACAAATTGCTCCCAGATCAAAAACTTGTTTTACAAAAACCGCTAACCAATTCTTGAGGTTGAGATTATTTGCCTCCGTAACAGACTGTTTTGATCTCTTTGTCATAAGTCAGATTCACAACACTCAATGGCATTGGAAGCTATTTTGGTGGATTTTGCGGCTTGGGCTCTGGTGCTAATGTAAAATAATAAAAGCATCGATAATAATGCACCCAGTGCGAATCTTTGGACAAATATATTTGCTTGTAGCGTCGTGCTTCTCATAAGTCCCTCCCTTGGTCTTTGTTTTCATTTTAAGGGCCAAAGGTCAAGTGGGTATCAAGTGGATGTTTTGTTTTTTTAATAATTACGTGTTTAAGAAAAATTAATGATCAATATGTTTTATTTACTAAGGTGGTCGCCAAAAGATCAAGTCAGGCATGCACAAAATATATCGGTGCGGACTCGAGTATTTAAATCCTTGAATTCTGCAAATTTGGATTTTTAGGAATTTCGAGCGTTACCCGAAAAACGCCCTGCAATTGATTGAGAGCCAAATGGATTTTTAGAATGGATGCAATCTTGTAAGCAATGTAGAGGCCTAGGCCTTGTCCTGGCTCTGGGCTATCGCCGCGAGTGAACTTATCCTTGAGATCTGCAACAGAAATATTTGTGAAACCTCCCTGGGTGCGATTAGAAATTGAAATAACAAGTTTCTCTTCTTTCAAGTTCATTTTGACTTCGATAGGGGAGGCACTGGCATACTTGATTGCATTTTCGAGAATATTAGTAAGCAAAATCGCGAAAAGTTGCAGATCAGTTTGGGTTGTCCAATGGGAAGAGTTTGGATCACCGTTCGGATCATCACATTGGACTTGAAATTTAAGGGCTTTTTTTCGGGCAAGGTAATCGAAGCGATCAATTTGAGTCAGGAGTTGGTCCAGTAAATCCACTTCAACAAATCGCAGGGTCTGAAACCCTGATTCGATTTGGACAAGATTCAAAAGGTGGGTGATGGTGCCGGACATGAGGTCGAGCTCCTCAATGGCGACCGTAAGGTTATGGTCGGAAATTGAGCCACTGGCAATTACGCCTTGCTCAAGATGGCCTCTGGCAATAGTTAACGGAGTTTTGAGTTGATGTGCTGCCTGTGCAACGAATTCCTGGTGAGCCGTTAAGCTTTGCCGTAGACGTCCTAGGAGTTGATTTAATAATTTTGCCAAAAGGGTAATTTCGGGAGGGCCATCGGGAACAAAGAAATTGAAATTTGAAGAACTTAGAGGCATTTCATGAATGCTTTGGGTGAGCAATTCAAGGGACTTCAGTAGACCTCGAGCTAAGACTGAGATCATGAGGGCAGATAAAAGGAGAATCAAAAGCTGACCTGCGATGAAAATGGAGCGAAACTTGCTTTCTTGATTGGTCAGTGACTGTCTGGGAACCGCCACGAAGAAGTAAAACTCTGTAACAGGAATGTCATCAACCTGCATTAAGACACCTCGCCAAAGCGAACCTGTTTCAGATGTCAGGTCAATAAATTGGTTGTCTTGATTGCGTGTGACATAGGCCCTCACCAAATCAAGTTTCTTTGGTGCATCTGTGTCGGTCGAATAGCTGAAAAGTTCTGTGAAGGGTCTTTGGTAGATTTTAACCAAGGCATCTCCGTGGGGGAATGGAAAAACCTTGTCGCCACTAAAAATAACTTCGTAGGGGAGATCGGCTTGTCCGCCGGCATTCAGTTGGACATTTTGAAGCAGATCAGTGGCATAGTTGTGCAGTGATCGATCAAAATCATTTTGTAATTCTTCTTGAAATTCAAGAAACAAAGACCAATAGCCCACGGCCAAGATCATCGCAAATAAACCGCTGAGACAGAGGGTGAGGCGTGATCTGAAGCCGAGTCTTTCCCAAAAGTCTCTAAGGTTTACGGAGTTCATAGCCGATTCCAGTCACTGTATGGATGAGACGAGGAAAATTTTGAGATTCAAGTTTCTTTCGCAAATGGTTGATATAAACATCAATGACATTAGAACCGCTCTCAAAATCAATATTCCAAACATGCTCTGATATTTGTGGCCTGGAAAGCGGACGTTCTGGATTACGCAAAAAATACTCCAGCAGCGCAAATTCCTTCTGTGATAACGATAGGGGAAGTCCCCCTCGGCAAACCTTTCGTGTTACGAGATCGAGTTCAACATCGTGGTAGAGCAAGCGGCTGCCCTGAGCTGTTTTTCCTGATCTCCGAAAGTGGGCGCGGAGGCGCGCAAGTAGTTCATCCATTGAAAAGGGCTTGGTCATATAGTCATCTGCACCTACGTCGAGACCTTTAACTTTGTCGTCAGTGGTGGAGAAGGCCGTCAGTATGAGGATGAGGCCCGTATAGTTGTCCTGTCGCGCTTGTTTAATAAAATCCCAGCCGGATTTATTGGGAAGATTGATGTCCACAACAAGAACGTCATACTCACTCCCGGACATAGCATCTTCGGCCAATAGTGGATCAATAAAGCTATCGACAGCATACCCTGCCGCGCGAAGCCCTCTCTCGACAAACTCGATCGTTTTTCGTTGATCCTCTAAGAGTAAAAGTCTCAAGAATTAACTCTCCTTAATGATTAATGAATAACACAGGACTCTAGAGGAGAGACTACTTTTTTGCTCAGAGATCTGAAGCAATATGTCATTAAAAACTTTTAATTCCGATTTCATCGGATTTTAAGCTCGACGATATATGGTTGGGCTAATGTGGTTACTCTGGAAAACGAGACAGTTCTAGAGATCTTAATGTTAACAGAACTGTCAGTGTAGGATTGTAGAGTTCCCACCCATTCACAGGGGAGAACAAAATGAAAAAGTTACTATCATTGGCAATCGGTTTAATGGTGGCATCGGGTATAGCGGTGGCGAACACGGCGAAGAAGAAAGACCATAAGAAAAAAGGTAAAATTGTGCCAGTTGCGACAGCGAATCCAGAGTCAGCGCCTGCAGCACCAACCAAGTAATTGGTTCGCTCGTCTATTTGGTATTTGCAAACTTTGGCTAATTACCTCAAGCCAGACCAACCCTTTATGGATTCGTGTTTAAGTGGTGTGGTCTTTTTCTTTTCAGGATTGGATGTTCTATGAACTTTTTTAAAAATCTAAAAACGGATTTGCCTGCCTCTTTTGTTGTGTTCTTGGTTGCCTTGCCTTTATCTCTTGGAATTGCGTTAGCTTCGGGGGCTCCGATTAAGGCCGGTATTATTGCGGCTGTGATTGGTGGGGTCGCGGTGGGGCTCTTTGGAGGGGCTCCTTTGCAAGTGAGTGGGCCCGCAGCAGGTCTTACAGTGATGGTTTTTGGCTTTATTCAAAAATTTGGATTTGAAGCAACTTGTATCATTACGCTATTAGCGGGTGGAATGCAGATTTTGCTTGGAGCTTTGGGAGTTGGTCAGCTGACTCTTGCAATTTCTCCCAGTGTTATTGAAGCCATGTTGGCGGGAATTGGTATTCTGATTGCTCTTGGCCAGACTTATGTATTGCTTGGAACTACACCCAAAGGGTCTGCGCTTGCCAATTTAGCAAATCTGCCAGAGACGTTTGTTAATCGAAATCATCAAGCGTTTGCATTGGGAGCGGCAACGCTTTTGCTATTGTGGGGATGGTATAAATATTTGAGTAAAAAAATTAAATTTGTTCCAGGGTCGCTCGTGGCTGTTGTCTTTGGTACAATCATGGCCAGCGCACTATCGCTGGATATTCCAAAGGTATCTCTGGGGGGGCAAATTTTTGAATCTTTTGCCATGCCTCAGTTTTCAGTGGCTCAATTGCCAACTTTACTCCTATCGGCTTTGGCGCTGACCATTGTGGCCAGTGCGGAATCACTACTATGTGCAGTTGCGACCGATAAACTTCATTCTGGTCCGCGGGCCCTCCTCAATAAGGAACTGATTGGTCAGGGTATTGCCAATAGTCTTTCGGGTTTGTTTGGTGGGCTGCCGGTGACCGGCGTTATTGTCCGGAGTTCTGCTAATATCAATGCTGGCGCCAAATCAAAGTTGTCCGCCATTATGCATGGAGTTTGGCTTTTTCTCTTCGCTAGTTTCATGACGGCCTATCTCTCCCATATTCCTCTTTCAGTTTTAGCAGCACTGTTGATCTTTACCGGCGTCAATCTGGTAAAGCTCCATGAGATTAAAAAGCTAATGGCTTTTAATGAGGCTCTGATTTACTTCGTCACTCTGAGTGGTGTGGTGTTTATCAATCTTCTATGGGGAATTGGAATTGGCTTCGGACTCGCCCTAGTGATGCTCATTTATAAAATGAGTCAGTTCGAAGTGAAAGTTTTCAGCGAGCAATCGCCAAAACGGGTTGTTATTTCCGGGTCTCTGACATTTCTAGGAATTCCTAGTCTTGTGCGCCAGCTTGATTCCGTTCCTACGGGTGAAACATTAGAAATGGTTTTAAATATTGATCACCTGGATCATGCATCCTTGGAAGCGATTCGTTCTTGGAAAGAAAACTATGAGAAAACTGGCGGTAAGGTAATAAAAACTCCTTTGGATCAACTTTGGAAAGATCTTGGAGCGGGTAAAGCTTTTAGCGCTATTGGAGTGGCTCCATCTATGGCCATGCGAAATCATGATTTTGCGGAGGAATCTCATTTGTTTTCCAAATCTCCGACGGCTGAGTCCTCTGGATTAATTAAGTCTCAAAATGTGGGCTCGAATATTTTGAACTAAATTAAGGGGCTGGTCATGAGTTTGTCAGAGTCATTAGTGCCAGAATTGGATAACAACCTTGGTGTTAAAAGGGTCGAGGATGCCATTAACGCATTTCGGCCCGCCTTGCCAATTCAAAATCCAATGCCGTTTTTTGTTCACAACAATCCCTTACAGAATTGGGAAAAGCTCCCTTTTGAAAAAGGCATCGAAGACGCCGTACTGCTCTACGGAAATGCCATTGAAGAAAAATCCAGGTTGATCTGGCGCGATCTCGAAGATTTCGTGATCCCACTGGTCCTTTCTTATTTTGACCAGGGTGTGAACCGGTGGACGACACCAGAGCATAAAGAGAGTTTGTGGGAGTGGTATTGTGATTATATTGAAACCAGCCTAACTTTTAAGTCCAAGATTCTCAAGGAGCTGAAACCCAAGGTTACTCATTTCCGTGAGCAGGGATCTCTTCGGACTCTTGCTGAAATTATCGGAATTCGAAATCAAGATGACGAATATTGGAAGACCGACCTGCAGACTCTGATTTTTCATTTCAAGGGTTGGAGTGGGATGATTCAGGTTCTTGAGAAAAATCCGAATTTATTTCCATTACAACGGTATCGAGTTTCTTTATTCGATTGGGTGGCCATTTTGGTCACATCTGAGGAAGCCTTGAGGGCAAGGGTAGAAGGGGCGCATAAGTCGCTCTGGGACCCAGGGAATCCTC
>JBILOD010000134.1:0-8671 GCA_044374645.1 Pseudobdellovibrionaceae bacterium
CTGAAGATTAAGCAAAATGAGGTTAAATTCTATCGTAGTTTTATCCAACGGTTTAAGGAACATCTTGCCGGCGACGCTCAAATAAAAAAGGCTGCGGCAGTTCACTCTGCGACGGTTTCAAGTCCGGATGTGCAAATTCTTTTCTGTATCGATGACCGAGAAGAATCCTTGAGGCGAGCCCTTGAAACCGTTAATCCCTCTTATGATACCTATGGAACAGTTGGATTTTTTGGATTGGATTTCAGTCTTAAGAGACCTGGGCATGTTATTTTTCAGCCCCAATGCCCTCCAGTAATTACTCCACGAAAAAAGGCCGAAGAACAGTCGGTGTCGGATACTAATTCTTTTCTTTCTAGACTGCGACAATTTATTCCTCATCTCAATGAGAGTCGATTTACTTTTTTTGAACCGGTGCTGGGTTTGGCACTATGGCCGCTCTATGCGCTTGCACTTTCACTGCGCTCTTTTGCACCGCAGGTCTACCAAGTCGTACGAGATTGGCTGCGACTTGATCATTACATTGAGGGTCGTAACACCATCCATTTCTCAGAGGAATATAGCACTGAAGAACGCTCGCAAATAGTCTCAGACATTTTGGGGGGAGCAGGGATGACAAAGATCAACTCCAAGCTGGTGGTTGTGTTAGGGCATGCTGCCACAACCACAAATAACCCTTTTCAAAAATCTTACGGTTGTGGGGCGTGCAGTGGACAGGCAGGGTTTGCGAATGCAAAGGTGTTTGCAGAGTTTGCCAATGACAAGGTGGTGCGAGAGATTCTCCAGGAAAAGGGCATCAAAATTGAGCCAACGGTTTTGTTTGTGGCGGCTTGTCACGACACCTGTTCGGATCAGATTTCTTATGCCCCCGTTGATCCCGTCCACCTGCCGACCTATGAATGGGTCTTTGATCGTTTCAAAAACGATATTCGTCGGGCCTTAGCACTTAATATCAATGAGCGTTGGCAACAGTTTGGACTACCTAAATCAGAGGGAGCCGATGCCAGAGCTGCCGATTGGTCGCAACCACGGCCTGAGTTTGGGCACACGGGCGTTACCTTGAGTATTTTTGGTCCACGTTGGCTCACCAAGGGTTTGAACTTGGAGCGAAAGGCTTTTCTGGTTTCTTATGATCCTGATGAAGACCCTGACGGTAGTCGTTTGACCTATGATATTCTTAACGCCTTACCAGTTTGTGCTAACATCAACCTCGATTATTTTACATCGAGCGCGTTTCCAGAAGCCTTAGGCGCTGGAAGCAAACTACCCCTTAACATTGCTTCTGGTATTGGCTTAATGCCCGGATCAAAGGGTGATTTGAGGATTGGCCTTGCAACTCAAATGGTTGATCGAAACGATCCAATGCGCTTATTAGCTTTTGTTTATTGTGATGCTGGCAAGTTGCAACATACACTACAGAAATCTCAACGCTTACAACTGGTTTTGAAAAACAACTGGATTCACTTGATCCGTATTGATCCAAAAACTTTGTCGTTTGAGATTTGCACTGAGGAATTACGAAATGAATTTGCATCTGTTCACTAAATATTCATTGGGGCTTCACGGGGCAGCCCCGATCTTTGTTTCGCTCTCGGTGTTTACATTGGCAGTCATTGCCATTTACTCCAAAAACTATTTGTCGCGGGAAGAGGGGCAAACGCGTTATTGGCTCCTCTTTAGCTTGTTTACCGCAGGGATTTTACTATGTGGTTTTGCTGGAAATCTCGAGACGTTTTTTGTTGGTTGGGAAATGGTAGGTTTGGCTTCATTCTTCCTAATTGGATTCTATCAAACGAATGAACGCAGTTTAGAAAATTCCATGATTGCGCTCGCCAATTACAAGATGTGCGATATTTTCTTTGTGCTGGCCATTTTTTTAGAAGAAGCCCAATACCACACTCTGGCAGGGGCGAGCCTGATTATTGCGACTCTCGCTAAGAGCGCACAGTTTCCTTTTTCTTCCTGGTTGTATCGTGCTCTTGAAGGGCCAACTCCATCAAGTACGGTCTTTTATGGAGGACTTTCCTTGCATTTGGGTGCTTTTCTTCTGATTCAACACGCTGAACTGTGGGAGACCTCATTAGGGCTGAGATTGCTTTTGGGAAGCATTGGTTTGGTTAGTGCCCTGTACGGTATGTTTGTGGGTTCTACTCGGAGTGATGTAAAAACAACTTTTGCCTTTGCTTCCATTTCACAGGTGGGTTTGATATTTATTGAACTCGCACTCGGGTGGAACAGTTTAGCACTTTGGCATATTGTTGGACACAATATGCTTCGCACCTGGAACTATTTGCGAGCGGCTAGTTTCTTTGAAGATTTTTTTAAAGAAGATCATCATTTGCGAGGCGATTTACTGAGTGGCTTTTTTAGAAAATTGCCAAAGGCTTTTTATTTTCATGCCTTCAATGGATTTTATTTAGATCGAATTTTCTATTACCTTCGCAATGGAAGTTTGGTTTTCTTTTTAGGCGTTTCTATTTTCTTTGTGAGCAAGCATCTTTGGCATGGCACCTTTCAATGGGAGTTCATATTCTTGTTCGCAGGAACTTTGCTTGCAACCAGTCACTTTCTTCGCCCTTACGAGAAGGTGAATCGGCAGGTTATGTTTCTGTTTTTATCCCAAGTTTTTGTTTTAGGTGCCATTCAAATTTTTTATGCTGACTTACTCGAGGAGGCGTACATCCTTTTTGCCCTTCTCTTTATGGTGGGAATCTACATTGCTCTACGGCCCGCGCTGCAGATTTGGCGGGAGAGAGGCGCCATCGACGGAGAGAATTTCTTGGGTTTGTCCGCGAGGCGGCCACGTCGACATTGGTTTTTTCTATTTTGTTGCATTTCACTGACAGCATCCCCTGGGAGTCTGCAATTTTTTCTGCAAGAGTCTTTATTCGATGACTTGTGGAACAGATCGCATACTTTCATGGTGCTGGCGTTGGTGTGTTTGACAGTCAACTCATTTCACTTCTTCCGATTAGGACAACAGGCTTTTTTGGGTTACCTAAATCCCCTTCCCAGCAGAATTCACTAAAACGGCCACCAGGCCATTCTTCAAGGGGAATTGATGTTGATGGTTCATAAATACCTGTTTGTTTCATTCGTTGCGATGTTGATGCTGACACAGTTTGGTTGTACTCCTCAAAAAACAGAGGCACCAAAAAATAATTTTGGTGTGAATAATGTTGTACGCTGTGATGGCGGCGAGGATGTTAGCAGCTTTGGGATCATTGGCGGCAAAACTCTTAGCGCTCAATCGCGACTGGCAAAAGGGGTCGTTTTCTTAGTAACCTCTTACTACCATAAGGTTACCAAAGAGGTTCTTGGTGCTGGAGCTTGTACAGGAGCACTCATCGATTCTAATATTATATTAACGGCGGCACATTGTTTTGGAAAGTTTGAAGCAGAGGGTGTTGATAGTGCTGACGTCGATTTCTTTGTCACTGCCTTCTCAGGCTATCGTCCAGTGTGTGAAGTACGCCAAAAAGATTACCGAGGTTTGAAGGCAGATAAGGTGCTTGTTCATTCGGATTACTCCGAAGAGGCTAGAACAGGTGATATTGCACTTGTTCGCTTACAAGATAGTATGCCTGGTAGCCACACCTACTATCAGCTTGATGCTGAGACTCATGATTTCTCACTCGATGAAAAAATGGTGGCCGTGGGTTATGGCAAATCTGTTAGTTTGAAAGCGAGAGAAGAATCAGATCGTCCCTTGAAATTTGGGTTTCTCTCGTCCAATAAATCATCTAACTTCCAATCTATCATTGTCAGTTATTTCTCGCGCCTTGAAGAGGCGTTATGGTCTGCAAAGAGCGAAGAGATTATTGAGACGGCTCGAAAAAAAGCTTTAGAGAAAAATGAACCCTTTGACGAAGCAGCTTTTAAAGTGGCTCTTCGTAACCAATTGAAAGCTATGATTCAGGCGATGAAGCCAGTTTTTGATTATTCGACCGCCAACGAAAACTTAGTCTTTGATCAAAGTCGTGGCGAAAGTGTGTGTTCTGGAGATTCAGGTGGCCCTGGTTTACGACGCGCTGGCGATACCCTGAAAATTGTAGGCGTCGCTCAGGCTGTTTTCAGCTCTGTTGACGGTATTGATCAATGTCAGTTCGGTTCCTTTTATACGAACGTGAGCTATCATAAAGATTGGATTATTTCTAGTTTCAATGCCCTCAAGAATTCGGACAATCAAGTTCACAACGATGGGGCGGAACTGTTTCGGTAGGATTTGTGTGGGGATAGGCATTCTGTCCCCATCTAAGAGAATAAACAAAAGATGTTTGTGAACTCTCACCCGAGAGCTAGCGTTTAGGCCGTTTGACCTATTTTCCTTCCATGACCTTTTCAAGGAGCGATTGACTGAATTGATGGATTGGGGAGCCAGGAGTTTGATTTTTATGGGCCGAAGGGCGACGATTATGTGTTGGCTCCGAAAATAGCGTCGAATCCGTTGAAAATAGAGGGGCCGATTTATCAATATTTGCAGCTTTCACTCCTGTTACACCAATACCTGCATCTAACATTGTCAAAGCTTTAAATAGATTAAGCTTCCGTGAGAATCCTGTTTTTTCAATCAATGACTTCTCAATGTCACCCGTTAAAAGTAAATATTTTTTAGTTTCTTCACCGTTAAAAGTAGGGCGATGAGCCATAACAAGCGCTGCCGCACCCGTCGCAAATGCGGTAGCCTGGGAGGTTCCCGTCAAAAATCCATAACTATTGTTCGGAAGAGTCGAAAGTATGTTATGTCCTGGAGCCGCGATATGTACCGTGTTGATTCCATAATTGCTAGAAGGCAAGACCTCTGTTTTAGAATCTACGGCTGTTACTGATATAATGTTGGATAAACCGTAGTCTGCAGGAAAGTAATTTTGGCGATCAGAATTGGTACCAAAATTACCAGCTGCTGCCACAAATAGAACCCCTCGATTTCCCGCTTTTTGGATGGCTGCACGCTCCTGTGCACTAAAAAAAGGTCCACCAGCACTGTAGTTTATAATATGGGCTTTCATTTTCACCGCATACTCAATCGCTGAGATTGTAGCGACCAAAGGGTTGATGGATTTTCCTGGATCCATCGCTTTGAGAATCATCAAACTTACTTTTGGTGAAACTCCAATGATACCAACGCCATTTCCACCCACGGCGCCCACGATTCCCGCAATATGGGTTCCATGTCCATGACTATCACTAACATCATTTGCATGAGTTGTGAAATCCCACCCATGGACATCGTCGATGTATCCGTTTTCATCGTCATCGATTCCATTATTTGCCCGATTTCGCCCATGTTTATCAAAACCCGTTTCCCCAGGATTCGACCACATGTTTTGTCGTAAATCTTCATGGTTTACATCGCAACCGGTATCAATGATGGCCACGACGATTCGACGATCCCCCTGTGTCACTGCCCACGCCTTTTCGGCATCAACAGTCTTAAGGTCCCACTTTGCTGAAAGAGCTGGATCAATCAATGAAACATTGGTTTCTTGTTTGGGTTTTTCTAAAAGAACCTTGGTTTTGCCAAAGTCTGAAGCCCGCGCAGGAATCCGTTCTCCACCAAAAGTGAAGACCTCTGAAAGATTTAAAAGGTTAGTGGACATCGAACCATTGAAAACGCGCAAAGGCCATATAACCCAAATCAACAGGGCCATAAAAAAATTGAGGTAATTCTGATTCATATGTCAATTTTAGTTGAAACTAAGAGTTTCTGCGAATTAACCAAATAAAAATGTATCAAAATGAAACATTGGGATTTTAGTGACCACTTTGGGATTGGGGCAGCACTCATTGCAAGGTTTGGATTTCTCTGATCTGGTTTCGGTCATAGATCAAGGTCTGGGCTGGAACTTTTGCATTCCAGAAATTTGAGTTTAAATTTATGATCCTTGGAATGAGCTTGAATAAACAAATCAAAGTTGTGCTTTGGTCAGTATTGATCGTTTCCCTGCATGGAAATGCTCAGACTCTTGATTTGAAGAATTGCCGTAGACCAAACAGGTTTACCAAATTTTCACTCGATGCGCCTTTTTCAATATTGTGTAATTCAGAACAGATTTATGCAGTCAGTAAGTACTGTTTCGACACAATTAAAATGGCCAAAGACCTGAATGATTTTAAGAAAAGTAAGGATGGAGTAGCTTGCTTTGGCTCTGAGGACGAGATGAGGCCAGCCAGAGTTACGAATAATGAAGATTATTGTGCGATAGAGATAACTCAATGTATTCCGGAGAAGGCAAAACAATATTTGGTCTTAAAAAGTACCGAGAAGCAGCCAAACTGTTTCAATTTTGCCCTCCTGCTGAACGGCATTTTGCCAAGTGCCAGGTATTCGTCTGGAAGTGAGGTACTTTTTTACCTCTATTCACCATTGTGTCAAAAACTTGATTCAGAATCGAGTCCTGAGGCTGGAGATATTGGTTTCATTCATTCAACCGATCATAAGCCTGTTCATGCATTCTATGTGGTGTCAGATAACTTTGTATTTTCCAAAAACGGCGCAAGTGCAGATTCACATTATACTTATGAATCGATCGAAGTGATGAAAAGTGCCCAGGGTGTTCAACGAATGAACGGAGAGTGTGACAAACCTGAGAGCGGAAGGTGCGAAAACGAGATTAGCTATTTTCGTTGTGATAGCCTAAGTGAGTATTTTGAAAAAAATCCACCATCAAACCCAGATTTCCAAAGAAAAATTAAACAGCTCAATAAGATTGATCGATGCTTTGAGATGGCTAGTTTCGGCCAGCCACTCTCAAAAGAGTCCCTGGCAACAATAAAAGCGTCATTGAGCGGCATTGCGAAGTACCTTGATCAAGTCGTCGTCGATAAGCCCATCCGAATAAATCCTAATGATCGATTCGAGCTACAGATGCTGATATCAAGAGCATCAGAAGCAATTCGAAGTTTGAACTATTTTGATATAGATTTTAACTTTAAAAATGAGCCACTTCTGAAAAGCATCGTCATCGATAAATGAAGTTAATTTATTGGGCAGCTCACTAATAATTGGGAGAACACCATTCAGTCATTTTAAGATGGTGTTCGTTAAGTTCTAGGTGAAATCCCTTATCGTCGGGTTTTCAACAAAAAGAATGCGCCCGCCGCGGCCAAAAGAGCGCCAAGCGTTGCCAAAATATAGGTTAAGTTATTGGATCCTGATTTTTTTCTCTTTCCAAAAGGGGCTTCTCCCGTCATCGATAGGCCACCCGGTGCTGAACTGGCAGCTCCCCAGACGCCTGAGGTATTAGGAGCCCCAGAGGTCCCTCCACTGGGTTGAGCCAATAGGTTCTTGGAAGCGATTACGCGAAGACTTTGAATGGCTTTGAAAAAATCGGTGGAGTATTTCGCAAAATAATCGGCATGGGCACTGAAGGTCACCAAAATCGCGATCTTTTCTTTGAGGGTAGCTACATAGCGGGTGAAATAGTTTGGAATTTCGCTGCCTTTCTGCATTCCATCCACCCAAAGGTGATCATTAATTTTGGTTTGTTTGGCTTTCATGACCACCGTTGAGACGACCCCTTTACCCGTTTTGTCTGTGACAGTGCGGGGCGTATTGATGGTCTGTTCATAGATCGAATAGCTATCAGTAGGACCGACCTCTTTGGCCGTGAAAATGATAATGGCCTCTTTGGATGATTTAGGTTCTTGATTGCGGCAAATCCACTCAGTCGCTTCTAGGCCGCAGTTCCATCCTTCGGGAAGTTCAAATGCCAAGTAGGCATTACGAAACATTTTTGCCTGCGCAAAGCTGGCGAAACCAAGAAACACCACAAAGGCCACTAAATTTCTGAAATTCATGAAATTCTCTTTTGTTAAAAGTGAAAATCTCTGCTTTTATTCTAAATTATACAGGAGGATTTATTGTGATCAACCTCTACCAGCTACAAAGTTTCGTAACAGTCATTAGTGAAGGCAGCATGACCGCTGCCGCTGACAAACTTTACCTCACCCAGCCAGCCGTTAGTCAGCAAATTCGAAGTCTGGAAGAGGGGCTAGGTGTTGAACTGTTGGTCAGAGGGGTGCGCAACATCAAACCGACCTCTCAGGGCGAATTGCTCTTTGAACAAGCCAAAAAAATTCTCCAAATGGTACAACAGACCGAAGCTTCCGTGACCATGATGAATGCCAAACTGTCTGGACAACTTCGAGTGGGGTGTCTCAATTCGATCGGCTTACACCTTATGACCAACGTCTTGGGGAAGTTGCTTAAGCACAATCCGGAAGTGCAGATGAAACTAGAGTATGGTCGAGTTGAGGATCTCATAAAGCTCTATAAAAAGGGTTTATTGGATATTTTGATCGTTCCTCACCTTGAAAAGGAATTCGGCATTGATCTCGAAGGGGTTGAAGGTCGTTTTCTCCAAAAAGAAGATTTTTGGCTCGTTGCCTCCGGAAAAGAACAGGGGGTTCCCCGTGAGATCAAGATCGGAGAATTGGCAAAGCATCCTCATATTCTCTTTCAGGGTGAGTACCATGCCTTCCACGATCTTCTCGCTAAAAAACTGAAAGCCGCAGGGGTGGATCTACAGGTGGTTTTTGAGTCTTCCAATGTGGGGACGCTCAAGCGCGTGGTAGAGACAGGTTTAGGTTGGGGATTTCTGCCGGCTCATAGTATCCGCAAACAAGTATAGTTGGGACGATTGCAGCGTATCCATGTTGAGGACTTTAGCTA
>JBILOD010000056.1:0-11875 GCA_044374645.1 Pseudobdellovibrionaceae bacterium
CTCAGGTTTTTATGGGATTTGGCTTGATCTTTTTTGGTCTCACGATGATGAGCGGCGCAGCTCACTTTTTTGCGGAGCTACCGGAGCTGGCTTCAACGTTTCAAAAATTGCGCAGCCATCCTGTGATTTCCCTCATCCTATCGATGATCTTTTGTGGTTTGATACATTCGAGCGCGGTCACCATTGGTCTCGCCATGAGCTTAGCGACGGCGGGAGTCATTTCGGTGGGTGATGCTCTCTTCTGGGTCTATGGCGCCAACATCGGAACCACATCTACAGCCATCATGGCCGCCGCCAACAGTAATCACATCGGCAAACAAGTGGCCTGGGCCCACTTTTTGTATAAGATTGCCAGCGTCGCCCTCTTTTATCCCTTCTCTGGACTTTTCGTGGCGCAGATTGAATCTTTACAGACTTCGTCGTCTCGTTCGATCGCCAATACTCATTTTTTCTTTAACCTGATCTCAGCTGGTGTTTTTTACCCATTCATCAAATGGGGCGCGGCCATGATGGAAAAACTATTTCCAAAAAACGTTTCTGAAGAGTTTGGCACTGAGTTTCTAAGACTCAATACCTATAAATCCTCGTCATTGGCCATTTCTTATGGCGAACGCGAAATCATGAGGGCGGCCGATATTGTCCTCAGTATGATTAAAGACTCTATCAAACTTTTCAATGACTACAATATTCCTCTGGTTGATAGCATTCGGGAACGAGACAACAAGGTGGATTTTCTTTATCGAGAAATCAAAATGTTTCTCTTGGAACATGCCAATCGGAGTTCGACTGAGGTCAACCAACGAATTATGGATATGATTATGTTTTTGAGTGATCTGGAACGAAGTGCTGACTCCATCGATATCAATCTAATCACTTTAGCCTCCAAAAAATCAGCTTTGAAGCTTGAATTCTCCAATGATGGTTGGGATGAACTCAGGAATATGCACGAACAGGTCATGAAAGTGGCCGCCATGGCCATCAATGCCTTTCATACCCGGGAACTCTGCGAAGAAGCCATTCGCTTAAAACGCGATCTCGCCAAGATTGAAATGAATTTTCGTGAGAACCACATTGGCCGTCTCAACCGCGGTGTTCGAGATTCCATTAACACGAGCTCAATTCACCTGGATGTTTTAAGTGAATACCGTCGTATTGTGAGCTTGCTGGTTTCTCATGCGTACAAGGGCAGTGGCAGTGCCAACAACAGTACAACACCCTCAGGCGAAAAATAAAACTGCTAACCCCGAGAGTCACGAGAAACGAATTTACTTTTTTCAACGGAATCGACTTGGTCAAACTACTTACGGATGGCTCGCTTGCATGCTCGTTGCTTCGAAGATGTAGCTTCAAAATCTTCAAGTTTGAGTTCTTCAAAGGTCACTGAACTCAATGAGAGTTGATACTGCTGCTGAAACTGTTTGATTTTTCTGAGGAGCCGTTCAACCCTCGGTAAAAAAGCGGCCGCGGTCTCCTGATGAAACCCGAAATGGAAGTTAACCACTTTTTGTTTTCCCAGGTATTGAGTGTACAACTTATCAAAAAGTTCAAAAGCCTCCTCATCGTCAATGTAATCCGCGAGAGCAATATTGTTAGGAATTTCCAAAATCGGGCCAGCGGCTGTATCTATCAGGTAAGGGGCGTGGACCATCGGATTCTGCTTGGGCCATAATTTCTTATTTATAGTATAGAGCGGCATTTCCGGGCCCGCCACCAAACCCACCACATCGGTGGAAACTGCCGAGCTATCAATTGTAATGCCTTCCGCCACGAGAGCCTCCAACACCTCCGGAGAGGCCAACCAACCTCCCGCTCGGAAGGACCGAATGTTTTCAAAACCATTTCTATTCAAAATTTCGATGCTCGTGCGAATGATTTTTCGGAGCTCATCGACCGTAAACTCAGAGAGCGGCACATCATGTCCACGTTCTCCATTGATAGACTGAGAGGTGTGATCCCCCCAAAAGGTCGGAGATTCTCGGAACCTCACTCCGGCCACTTTCAGGAGGCTTTCAAAAGCATGAATATGTAAGCCAAACTCATCACCGGGTCGAATCACCGACCGAATCTTCTCTTGAATTTCGGAGGAATTCGCACCCGGTTTGGTAAAATAGGCGGCATTAAGAAAATGCACTATTTTGATCTGTGGATTCTTATCGCGAAAGCGGCCAAAGGGTCTCAAATCACTTTCACGAAGGGAGTAGCCCTCCCAATCCACCGATGTGATGAGATTGAAATGGATGGGCGCCGTTTCTTCAGCCCGAGCTTTAGCTACCATTTGAATGACGAAAAGTAGTGTTAACATCCAGGTCTTCATGCAACGCCCTTTGGAATTTGAGGTTATCACGCAAACCTATGCATCCCCTATGCCAACATAACTTTTATTTAGCATCTGTCTATCAAGATGCTTACTTTGATTTTAATGGCACAAGACTTGCTGGGTTGCAGTGGGAACAATCAGGAGTCAACGAATGAGATTCATGTTAGCTGTTAACATAGGCTTTTTTTGTCTTATGTTCGCCAAAATTGCGCTCAGCGCGCCATTGGACATTGCTCCGGAACATCGATGCACAAATGCACTCGGGCAGCCTTCGCACCAAACGCAATCCGCATCTTCGCCCTCTGATTTTTCAAATGTTCCCTTGACTGAATTCTTTCTCAACGACCCTGGTTCGCCTAACAGGATTTCTCTCGATTGGATTCGAATCATCGAGGTCCTGAGCAAAACCAAGCGCGAAAAAATTGTCGCCCTTATTCCTGGAAAAGGCATCACATTGAAAGACGTCAGCCGTCTGGGACATAAAGGCCAACTTTATCATATGACTTCGCCGCAAAATGCCTTTTCTATTCTTCAATCTCAGACCCCTAAACTAACAGAAGGGTCTCATAACTTGGGGGCCTTTTGTTTGGGCGATTCGAACTTCTTTATGACTAAGTTGAAACGTGGTGACGTTTCATTGCTGGGTATTCGATTTAAGGCTGGAACAAAGTACTTAGACCTCTCTCGCAATCCCCTTGGTAAACCAAGCTCTGGCAGTGCGCTCAGACAATACGAGTGGTATAGGAACCACTTTCTCACTGACTTGAAACAAGGATTGTATTCCGAAGAATTTCCTCAATTGACTGCCCTCATTCAGGACCCTACTGCACCCTATGAATATTTTCTCGGGGCCAAGGAAATCTTCGGATACATCGTCGGAGCTCCACTCATTGAAACCAGTGAAAAGTATGACTGGGTCTATCTGACAGAATATTGGCTTATTGATCCCAGGAATATCATCGAAAAAATAGAATTTGTTAAGGGTGCTCAGCCAGCAGAATAAAGTTGACTAGGTCCGCCGCTAACCGATGTGATGATACGATTAAAAATGCTCGACAAAAGACTCAAAATCACATTTAGACAAATTTAATTTTTAACTTTAAATTTGTCCATATATACCATAAATACATGATTACACGCAGTTTATTATCATCCATGAATTCATTTTCGAAGAGTTTTCCAGCTATTTTAGTCCTCGGGGCCAGACAGGTTGGCAAGACAACCTTGCCAAAGAAACCCTTTCAAAAACACACCAATACGACTTATTGGAGGACCCAGATGTTCGACAACACATCCTGCGGCCATTGACCACCCTGAATAAAGTTTTTCACCAACCAGTTCGGCGAAATTACAAACCCGGAGGGCGCCAGCCACCAAAGGCGCGCTCTAAATCTTTAGCCGCGAGCAAACTAACATCATCTTTGAATCGATTCGCTACGATCTGAACTCCCAAGGGCAAAGCCTGCGCATCAAAGCCGGTAGGCACTTGGGTCACCGGAAAGTCCAGGGCATTCCAAATCGCCGCATAAACAAAATCTATTGGCCGAAGTTTGCCACTGAAATGCAAAAATGCCGGTCGCGGATGCGGAGGCATCAATAAAATATTATCAACGCCAAGGAGTTCTGCTACACGTGCTTTGAGAGTCGCGATTTGATGTTGAAACGCCCCTGGCTTCAAAAAAGACTTCAAATATTTTTCCCCGGCAGCATAAGCTAAAATCGGAAAGGTCATATCCGGTTTACCGATAAGCATCTTTAAAAGAGACTGCGGCAAGTTTGCGGATTCCCCATTGCCAAGAGATTCATTGAAGCTCGGACCGCCGATCAACGCGCATGCATCACTCCAAATCTGGAAAGCATCTTTGAAAATAGAAGAATCCATCTCCTCCAAATGAGCCCCTTGTTCGGCAAAAAATCGGGCCGACTTTTCTACAGCAGCTTGCATTGAGGGATCGGTAGGATAAGCCCATCGCATGTGAGGATCCTTCAATACATAAACCGTTCGCCCCTTCCAGTCCCTGGATTGAAAATCAAATTCATGGTTCACTACATCGCGATCAATACCATCAGGCTTCGCCATGACAAGGAACAGTTCAATGAGATCATCCGCAAAACGAGCCATTGGCCCGATCACCGTTAAACGGCGACCATCGCCACTCCACTGATCTTCTGTGCCACGAACCATTGGATAATGTCCACTGAATGGCACTGTAAACCGTGTGGGTTTATGCCCAAACAAGCCACAAAAGGCAGCCGGAATGCGAATACTGCCGCCAATATCACTACCTAGTCCAAACGCAGAACCCATGGCAGACACAATGGCCGCTTCACCCCCACTGCTTCCACCGGGTGTACGTCGCACGTCATAGGGATTATTCGTAACACCATAAACCACGTTGTAGGTTTCAAACCACAAACCCATCTCGGGCACGTTGGTGAGCCCTGCAAAAATCCCACCGGCAGCCATCATCTGCTCAATGACGGTGGCATTAGCTTTTCCCTTCACTTGGCGACGACTGTCCGTTCCCAAGGTGTGAGGAAGGTCTTTAGCTTCAAATAATTCTTTGGCAGTGAAAGGTAAGCCCGCCAGCTGGGGCACTGCCGCTCCTTTGAAAATTCGTGTTTCAAGGTCTATGGCTTCAAGAAAGGCCTGATCCCAGCGTTCAGCAATAATGGCATTGAGCATGGGATTCACTTTATCGGCCTGACGACGATAGGCCCTGAATACTTCTACCGGAGAGGCTTTTTTCTGTCTTAATAAATCGCGAACTTCGTGAATTCGTAAGACAGCAAAAGGGTTCATCGCGAGGTTCCCCCGAAGGTCCACTCTCTAAACCCAAGCCCCTTAGCCTTCTCTAAATGAACTTCTTCAATTTGAAACACGTTGGCATCTCCCGTCGGAGAACCGCACAATTGAATGCGCATGAGTCCATCATTCAAGTGGGCCGATGAGAGGATCGGAATATCCTTCAACTCTTTCTGCATCTCCTCAATGGGAATGCGTTTGCCCATCCCACACTGAAGAGTACCGTCATAACGATAAACATGAACTGTTTTTGGTTTTGGATCTTGCTTTGCCTGCAACTGTTCAATCTCCTTCACCCGACAATGGGTGCTCGTACAACCGGTCGTCAGCAAAAAGAACGCGCCCAGCACGAGGGCGAAACATCGAACGCTCATAGCAACCACGGGATATCTTCTTTCATGTTTTTCCATTTTGCCTCCACCTTGTAGAGCAAAGCACTGTTCGAAATGAAAAACAAATCATTGGCTGCTTCATCAACAGCGATGGGAGAAAAAATACCGTGCCCTGGAGATAGGTGAGCCACCTCACGACCAGTTTCCAACTCTAACAATCGTAGCGCCCCTTGAGATTCACCAAAAGCCAAATAATTCTTAAAGAGAACTGGGCTCGTGGCAATACCTTCACTCAACTTAAATTTCCAGAGTGTACTGCCATTCTTTTTATCGATGGCCAAGACCTCACCTTTAGAACTGCTATAGAATAGTTTTTCACCCACTAATAGTACTTTTCCAAAACCACCTGGCTCAGCTTTCCAAACCAATTCGCCCGTTTGGACATTGACGCAATACAGATGACTGTCGTAGCCAGTCACATAAACTAAACTCCCATCAATCACTGGAGTGCTATCAATATCACGAAAGCGTTTGTTCTTATTGAGCGATGTTTCCCATTTGAGAGCGCCACTCTTAGCATTCAACGAAACTAAATACCCATCACTAAATCCGAGCAAAACGGCACCATCTTTATAGGCCGGCATTGAAGCCCCGCGAATCGAAAAGTTTTGACTATCCACGCGGGTGTAAATCCAAAGTTCGTGACCATCTAATGCATCAACAGCATGCAAAACATTATTACCAGTTAAGAAATAGACAACCCCATCCTCCAGTAAAGGTGCGGCTAGGGTTTCTGATCGCACTGGAATACGCCACAAAACCTTGCCATCCACCGCAGAGGCCGAATAAAAATGACCATCATTGCCACCAAAAAATAAATAATCATTGATGATGGTCACACCGCCCTCAACGCCGCCTGTAACAGCGATTCGCCAGAGCACTTGCCCAGATGTTCGATTCACTGCCACGACGCCATCATAGGCATTCCCTTGAATCACTTTGTCTTTCAGCACGACGGGAGTCATCCGCACATTTTTGCGATAACCCACGTCAGTGGTTTGGCCGGTTGGTCGAACCCAAACCTTTTTTAAACTGATTTGCAGATCCGCTGAAGAAGCCGCTGGAGCGGCTTTTTCTGGCTCACTGGTGCCATTTAAATGAGAACATGCCCCTAAAAAAAACAGGCCCGCGAGGGCCATGCATCGTAACATCCAATTCATAATTCACCTTCACCCACATTTCACGGTTACATTAAGAGGGTTTCTGCGCGTTCATCCCTTTGGTGACTTGTAAATAACGCAAGAATTTTTCAGCCGATCGTTGCACCTGAGTCTTAGGTTTTGGTTGCCCCTGTTTTTCAGTGGCCGTCTTACCTGCTGCTAAATCTTTAAGAACTAGTTCGGCTTTTTCGATTTGGCCTAAGGTTTCCAAACACAGAGCTTTCCCCATTTGTGCTTGTTCTACCAAAAAAACCATTTTCTTTTTCTTTTCTAGATTTTCCCAAATCCCAATAGCGTCCTGACAGCGGTCCTTATTTGAAAGCAAGTTCGCATAGGCATGAAACACCAAGGCTCCTAAAAGACTGTCCGAGTTTTGCTGATTTTTTACTTTTTCTAAAATCTGCATCGCCTCGGTGTCTTTTTTGTATTTTAGATACAATTGACTTAATTCTAGTGAGGCCATTGCAGCTGCTTTGGAACTAGGACGAGATTCAATCAATTTGGTCCAACCTTCCACTTCAATTCCGTAGTCTTTCGATAGTTCACCAGAAGCCACTTCACCAACAGGCTCAGATTTAACCTCATCCTTATTATCATCTTTTTTGGCAGCCTGGTCTTTTTTATCAGCTTCAGCTTTATCGAAACCCTCTTTCTTCTTCAAATAGGTCTTTTCGATCGAATAGTATTGTTCTTGAAGGGCCAACTCTTTATCAAGAGAGGTTTTCTCCCAACCTACAAAAGCTAAACCAAGAGCTAAAACTGCACCCAAAACACCCAAAACCAATTTTTGATTTTTTAAGAGTCTAGAAAAAAACCGCTGTGCTGCCGCCGTTAACTGGTCGGGTCGTCGCAATTCATCTTTAGAAATCGTATGGCTCATTACAATAATCCCCTTTTCCTTCAATAGATTCCGCTGAAAAAGTCCAACTTCTGCGTTGGCATCGCTTCATCTCTCACTCAACGTAGAGGAACTACGCCTCGTTCGATTTGAAGCTTGCCGCCTTGAACTTGGCTCTTTTTGAGCAGAATCATCAATAATTAACGATTATCCATTTCTTTCAACGTTGTAAACAGGCGATTTGATTTACCTTGGTGACGCTGACGAAGTCCACCAATGGTTTTGATTCGCTGTTCAGCCATGCGGTCAGCGGCCACATGAGTCGGAACATTTTGTTCCTTTGCCAATTGAAATACCCGCATTAAATTATCATAAACTCTCTTTGTTTTATCGAAAGCACGATCCGACGAGTAACCTTCAAGTTCCACAAAGACATTCATCAAGCCACCGGCATTGATGACATAATCCGGAGCGTACAAAATTCCCATTTCACGGAGTGCTTCACCATGTCTGGCTTCGGCCAACTGATTATTGGCTCCACCGGCAATCATTTTACATTTTAATTGTCCTACCGTCAGATCGTTAAAGACGGCTCCAAGGGCACAAGGTGCCAAAACATCGCATTGTGTGGTGATAATTTCTTCTGAACTCACCGCCTCAATACCATATTTCTCGACATGGGCTTTCACCTTTTGTGCATCAATATCGGCCACTTTCACCCGTGCGCCCTCTTCAGTAAGGTATTTTACGAGGTTGGAACCCACATTCCCAAGCCCCTGAACTGCGACAGTGAGACCTTTAAGTGAGTCCTGATTGAGTTTTTCTTTCACCACAGCATGAATTCCCATCAAAACACCATGTGCCGTGTAGGGACTTGGATCTCCGGAACCACCCAATGATTTTGGAATTCCAGTCACCCAAGGAGTTTCCATAAAGATGTACTCCATGTCTTGTTCACACGTATTAACATCTTCGGCGGTAATATATTTACCATTGAGCGAGTTCACGAATTGCCCAAAGGCACGAAACAAAGCCTCTGATTTTTGTGTCTTTGGATCACCAATGATAACGGCTTTTCCGCCTCCCAAATTGAGCCCTGCGGCCGCAGCCTTGTAGGTCATCCCCTTCGACAACCGTAAAACATCAATCAATGCTTCTTCTTCCGTCTTGTAATTCCACATTCTTGTGCCACCAAGCGCTGGCCCCAATGAGGTATTATGAATGGCGATGATCGCCTTTAAGCCAACAGATTTTTCATGACAAAAGATAACTTCCTCATGCCCACCATGCTTTTCAATTAGGTCAAAACTGGCCACAAGAACTCCTTCCCTCGATTTGTCACCCATTGAATCTTGGAACTATTGAATTAGTCAATGAGTCTCAAAGAGTTCGTGACACTCATGGTAGTATTCCCACAAATTCACCAAAACCTATGACGCAACATATCTATTATTTAGAAGAATTAAAACCATGAGCGCTCACTCAGAATCGTTCGTTGATCAGCAATCAATTCCTCAATTTCAGAGGAGACAGTTCAGAGGAGACAATTCAGACGAGACAGCTCAAACGGGACAGTTCAATCAGACGTTTTTTCAGGCGGGACGACGTTTACCTTGTGTCAGGTGTAGTCCCACAACAGGCTTGATTTTCTCTAGGAGAGCGGGATCCGAGGCCTGATGCTTGCGCAACAATTCATCGGTTTTGGCCAGTCGTTCCGCCAAACCAATCAGCAAAGCGGAAACCCATGCCGGCGCTTTGTTGAGTTCACTTTCGAGAATCTCTTTCGTAATTTTAACAACTGTCACTTGATTGAGAGCAATCGCTTCCGCCGATCGGGTTTTTCCAGAAACAATCCCAAGCTCACCTAAATATTCCCCCGCTTTGACGATACCAAGAGGAACAATTTCATCATTGGGACCGCGTTTAAAAACACCAACTTCCCCCTGAAGAATAACATAAGCACAGTCGGCCAATTCAAATTCACGCAAAATATATTCGCCTTTTTCAAATTCAATGGGCTGTTGCATGATTCCTCACTCAATTGTAATAGTTTTGGGTGCGATTCCTCGTAAGGACAGTTTACCCTGCTCCCATAAAATTGAAATTACATTGCCAAAATGCCACGAAAAAACTAGCGTTTGGTCTATGCCAAACAACTTAATGCAAATTCGCCATGGCCAAAAAAACTTTCATGGAAAACCGGTCCTTAGGGACATTCACCTTGATATCCAGTCTGGTGATTTTATCACTCTTCTTGGCGCATCGGGCTCTGGCAAGACCACTCTATTAAGACTTTTGGCCGGACTGGAAAACTGGTCCAGTGTTGAGACGGTGAGTTCAACTAAGGATTCCAATGATTCCCTACCATTGAATCCAGCCTTTGTGTTCCAGGAGCCGAATCTCCTAGGTTGGCGTACTGTTCTAGAAAACACACTCTTACCCCTTGAATTGCTTCCCGTTGAATTATCACCTTTAGATTTTGGCCATACAAAAACTCAAGCTCAGGAAAGAGCCATAGAGGTTCTAAAAGCGGTGCAATTGGACACAGCGGCTCACAAATTCCCGCATGAGCTTTCTGGTGGTATGAAAATGCGAGCCTCCATCGCCCGTGCATTGATCACTAAACCAAATTTATTGTTTCTCGACGAGCCGTTTGCGGCTCTCGATGAACCCACACGCGAAGGGCTTCAAGAGCAACTCCGAGGCCTCTGGGAAAAACAACACACGACCATCGTTTTCGTGACTCATTCCTTACATGAGGCCACTTTCTTAGCAAACAAAGTTTGGTTTTTAAATGGCCAACCGAGCAGCCTTCGGCTAGAGCATGCGATCAATCTTCCAAAGTACCGAACTGCAGAAACACGAAACAGTCTTGACTATTTCAATGAACTCGCAATACTCAGACGACTCATACAACAAGCACCAACCAATGATACAGCCTCGCCCTTAGATCCCTCTGGAGGCGCCCGATGAATTTACGATCCGCATTAGCACTCATTATTTTAACAATAGCCGCAGAAGGACTTCAGCGTTTTTTAGAGGTCCCTGATTTCTTACTTCCACTGCCGTCCCAAGTCTTCGTGACTTTGTGGGAGGCTCGTAATGATCTTTGGCTGGCCCTGAAAGACACCGGAACTCACGCCCTCATGGGATTGGCGATGAGCTTCTTCGGCGCAACACTATTGGCCGTTCTAATCTCTTTGTCCAATTGGTTGAGAGCGGCGATTCTGCCTCTGGCACTTTTCTTTCAAACGGTGCCAATCATCGCCATCGCGCCTATGCTGGTGATTTGGTTTGGGTTCGGCAGCCCAACTGTGATTGCCTCTGCGACCATCGTCAGTTTTTTCCCAATTTTAGCTTCAACATTACAGGGTTTAGAATCGACCCCACGATCGGCTCTAGAACTTTTTCAACTTTATCGCGCTCCCCTCTGGTCCCTCTACACCAAACTGAAAATACCAAATGCAGCCCCCTTTATTTACTCCGGAATCAGAATCTCAATGGGCCTTGCTGTGGTTGGAACACTTGTTGGAGAATTTATCGGTGGAGGTGGACTTGGAAGCGTGATCGACGCTGCTCGGACTCAGCAACGCACCGATTTGGTTTTTGCTGCGGTTCTCGCCAGTTGTTTTCTTGGGTGGGTTTTAACTTTCGCGCTCGAAGTAACGAAAAACAACTTTCTGAAAAAATGGCTCGTTAGTTAACGTCTTTCACATCCATCAATGAGACTCAAACCAGAATTTCTAAAAGCTTTTGCGCAGGGCCAATCCAAATCCCTGATCTTCGCCGTGCATAAAACTCACCGGTTGGATATCAAAATTAGGCTCTTTATAACCACCCCAGTTTTTAACAACCGCTACTATTAATCCTGCATACAATCCTAATGAAGCGCCCCGAGCCACTGGAGTTAAATTGGAGCCAGGATCCTCAGACAGGGCCATGGCAGTGCCTCCGGCGAGAGCACCAGCGACCAGACCATAGGTTCCGAATCGAAAGGCATCCTGAAAAGGTTCTGCCTGCCCTTGAACACTAATCAATAATGATGTGATTACAAACAAGATTTGTTTCATGTTCTCAGTAGAGCGTGTTTCAAGCTCACTGACAACTAGAGCCTCGACTAATGGACTAAAAGAGGGGCACTATCTGGACTTCCCTGCAGTTCGAAAAGCAGGTGCCTCCCCAACCATTTGGCAAAGATAGCCAGTTCACAGCACTTGTTCCTAGTTCACGAAAGCTCAAATCATTGAGTGCCTCAATGTGGGATCGAGCCTCCTCATCTTTGAGCGCATAGGATTGAACATGCACATTAAAAAGTGGAATAGCCTCCACATATCGAATTTTCAATTGACCGCTAGTATGGCG
>JBILOD010000392.1:0-4274 GCA_044374645.1 Pseudobdellovibrionaceae bacterium
CGGCGGGATACCTGAGTCGGTGCAAAAACACATGTTTGATACTTTTTTTACCACCAAAGAAGCGGGAAAAGGGACTGGGTTGGGATTATCGATGATCAAATCAATTATCCAAGAGCATCAGGCTCAATTGTCCTTTAGCTCTGAGCTAGGCAAAGGAACTCGATTTGTCATCAAGTTCCCTCGCTATCCATGCAAAGAATCTTTAAAAACGATCAAAAGTGCCGTTTGAATCGCGGGTCTTAAAAGGTCGGCTTTAGATCGGAATTTCCAAGATCTAAAACAAATGCCACAGACAATTTGTTAAATGCTGCTGAGTGCTTGAAGCTCATAGCCGGGGAGATGAGATCCTCTTCCGAATGAATATTTTGATTCATGGAGTTCATGATAGCCTCGAATGGCATAACGGCGGCATACCCTTGGCGATGCCAAGAGGCATGATCGCTACAACCATAGCCACATTCATCTTCTTTCCACTGTGCACCAACATAGTGGTCGTTGAGAGTTTTCATGTAACTTCGGAGCCACGGATTGGTGAAGTCGGTCATATCTCCCATGACGAGCTCGCCCTCGCCTGGAAACAATGTCATGTCGAGTTGCATGACGCCAATGACTTGAACTGAGTTTTGTTTATAAGTCTGAGCAATTTCACTGGAACCGATCAGGCCACCTTCTTCGCCGGCATACCAGAAAAATTCGATGGTGCGAGCGGGTTGCCCTTGTAGCAATGTGATTCGCAAAGTCTCGAGGACATTGGCCGAGCCCGAGGCGTTGTCGTCAGCTCCAGGAGCCTTGCCGAACCCCCAATTAGATATACTATCCAGGTGTCCACCAAGGATGACAACTTCATTGGGATGTTCACGTCCCTGAAGTCGCACGCGGAGTGATTTTTGGGTTGTTTTAGTGTGAGTGATGAGATCCACCGAAACAGGGTATGAAATTGGGGCTAACATCTGACGAATACGGTTAGCGAGTTCTTCGACGTGCTCGTTGTTGGTTTTTGCTTTATGAAATCGCGACGTGTAGTGAGCAAGCCATTGAACTGTGGCTCGTAAATTATCTTCACTGACCTGTTGGACGGCGGCTTCAATGGCCGCCTGTTTTTCTACATTTGGAATTGGGTTGCCGAGAAATTCGAAAGCTTGAGCTTGGGAACGCTGAAACCGAAGGGTTGCAAAGCTACTACTGATGTCCTCGGTGTCATCAAGGCGCTCAAATCCACCGCATTTGCCAAATTTATGGGCTGAATGGGCAATGGTTTCGGCCTGATATTCAGAAACCTCAGCCACAGAAAGTTGTAATTCATTATCAGAAGTCACGGGTGTGATACCCAATGATCTCAAGAATAACGTGTCAGCTAGTATTTTTGTTGGTTTGGCCTGGGCCGCACCAGCAATGGCAGTTATCAAAAAAACGGCCACCCTTTGTTTCTTCCACAACATAAAATCCCCCCCCTCGTTGCGAATGTTTTATCGAGTTTGTGGGGCAGAGCTGTAGAGTGTCAATCCTAGAATCGAGCAGGCTCTAAATTTGAATCGGTGAGTTAGATTTATCCTTGTAATAAATAAATCTAATCGAGTATTGAGGGATCATTAAACATGGCTCTCATCGCTCGAAGTAGGTTTTTTGAAACGTCCCAAAGCCTCCGACAAACGCGGGTCGCCGTTGGCGGCCCTCTGAACTTGGTTTCCGAGACGGTCAAAGATCGTCTATGGTGCGATTTCGTGTACTGATGGTTGCTGGTTCTTTAACGAAGGGAGCGTCCAATGCTGGAAGTGGTCTTGATAATCAAATTGCAATTCAGAGCATTGTAGAGCGTGCCAATCAAAGGGAAGTTGGTGACTGATGCCGCCATAGAGTGTGTCGCCAAGCAACGGATTTTGTTCAAAGGACAATTGGGCGCGGATTTGGTGCGTCCTGCCTGTGTGCAATTGTAGGCGGTAGTAATTGATGCCTCGGTCTTTAGAATGAACTTGCGACAGGAGGGATGGAACCAACAGTTCACTTTCGAGAATTTCTAACTGGCAGATTTTCCAATCCTGAACGGGAGCTTGTGCCAGAATTTTCGGAGCTCGCGCCTGTGGACGCATCCAATGCGTTAGAGTTTGAGGATGCACACGGGGGCCGAGCGTGAGGGCTTCATAGATTTTTATAACCTGCCGCTGCTCAAGAGCGCGATTGAAATTCGTTTGAAAGATGGTGTTTTTTGCAAAAACCATAAGACCTCTCGTGCCAACGTCGAGTCGATGAGTTATAAATAGATTTTGTTTTGTTGCCTGTTGAAGTTGAAAGAGAACATTTTCAATACGATTATCTAGACTGGGCTGACAGGGGAGTCCGGAAGGTTTGTCGATCACCAAGTAGTCATCGGTGGCATCGATGATGCGTGAATCCCAATCGACTTTAGAGAGAAAACGTTTGGGCTGTGTGTGGCAACGTAGGAGATCACCATCAATGAGAAAAATGTTTTCAGTGACTCTTTTGAAGTTGCAGTAGATAGCCCCAAAATGGATGAGAAAATCGGCTTGTTCAGGGTCAATCTGCAAGTGATTCTGCAGATGCTCTTTAAGCCATCCGGATTTTCCGACTCGCAGAAATTGAATTCTATGGTGTGAGCTTTGTTTCATTTCTTGCACTTAGCATGTGTGTGCTCTGCAGGCAGGACTTTAGTGGAAAAATGGCAGTGATTATGCGTGGTGTTGCTACATTTGCATGTTTTCTTGAGCTTCATTGGGTATCTTGTTACTAAGGCTAGAAAATTATGAATATTGCAAATGAGACTGTTTTTAAATGGTTGGTACAGTACGCTTATGAGCCGGGAATTGTTTATACAATCGTCTCATTGATCATGTTGGCCAGTGCTTTTGGTTTTCCTCTTCCTGAGGAAGTGACAATTTTGAGTGTTGGTATCTTGGCCTATATGGCTGCGCATCCGGTGGATTTTCCGCCGCCCTATCCTGGTGCCATGGGCATCAATGTTTATGAGGCGGCAGTGGTTTGTTTTGTTGCAGTGATTGCGAGTGACTTGGTCGTTTATGTGTTGGGGCGAAAGTATGGCCCGCGACTAATGAAATGGCGTTTTATTAAGCGCCTCATAACACCTGAATCCTTGAACAAGATTGAAAGTTGGACGGCGCGATATGGAATGTGGGCTGCAGCGGTGTTTCGATTCACACCGGGTTTGCGATTTCCAGGATTTTGGGCTTGTGGTATGGCTGGGTTGTCGCCGTGGCGTTTTTTAGTGGCTGATGGAGGAGCTGCTCTTTTGAGTGTTCCTACGCAGGTGCTTTTGGTGGCGACCTATGGTGAAAGTATTTTTGGTTTTCTCAAGCAAATGAAAGTGGTTATATTCTCTATTATCGCGTTTCTTGCTTTGCTTTATTTTTTGCGTCGTTTCTTACATTTGCGCCGTCAGCGTTCCTCACATTAAAAATTGTTTACTGAAGAGTGGAGATAAATTGTCTCATTCTATCTTGACTTACTCCAAAGAAGAGCGAGTATGGGGGCAAGTCATTTTTTTAGTAACGCTTTAATAGGAGAGATCATATGGCTTTTGAACTTCCGAAGCTTCCATACGGAGAGTCTGATTTACAACCCGTTATTTCTGCTCAAACCATGAGTTTTCACTATGGCAAACACCATAAGGCCTATGTGGATAATTTGAATAAATTGGTTGAGGGGACGCCGATGGCCCAACAAACTCTGGAGCAAATTATCACGGCTACAGCGGGACAAGCAGACAAGGCCGGCATTTTTAACAATGCCGCACAAGTTTGGAATCATACGTTTTACTGGAATTGTTTGAAACCAAAGGGTGGTGGTAAGCCCTCTGCGGCCCTTTTTGGTAAGATTCAAACTGATTTTGGTGATTTTGAAAACTTCAAGAAGGAGTTAGTGAATGCCGCTCTGACTCAGTTTGGCAGTGGTTGGGCATGGCTTGTGGCTGATGCTGGAAAACTTAAAGTTGTTAAAACACCGAATGCAGAAGTCCCTTTCACAAAGGGGCAAAAGTGCTTGTTGACGATCGATGTTTGGGAGCATGCTTATTATCTCGATTATCAAAATCGTCGAGCTGACTATGCGAATGCCTTGTTCGATCAACTTGTGAATTGGGAATTTGTTGAAAAGAATTTAGGCTGATCGATCATCACAAGAATCTTAAATGAGTTTTAAAAGGGTGAGCGATCAGCTCGCCCGCGTTGAGGTTTTGCGATTGGGCGTTTCCCTGTTAATCTATCAGTTATGACCTTTGTAGATTCTCATCAAACCCCTATTTT
>JBILOD010000393.1:0-4268 GCA_044374645.1 Pseudobdellovibrionaceae bacterium
GATTTCGAATTGCTGACAAAACTTGGGTTAAAAAATGCCCAAGAAGTCTTGAATCTGAATCAGGTGTTGTATGTTTTATTGAAACAACGCCTTCACTTGAGATTCGAAGTATTAGTGACACCTGGCCTTGAAGCCCCAAGCGATCCACTTCTGAACCTCCGTAGGAGACATTCTCGTTGAGTCGTTGAAAGAGCTGCTGGACGACTTTGCTATGCTCGATGTTTTGATTTAAGCCCCAGTTGGAATTCTCAGCGCCGTGTAAGCGGTCATCGCCCCGTTGACCTCTTGCTGATTCTACGCGAAACAGATCTGAAATACGAGTCTCCGCTTCCCCAACGTCATTGATTCTATCGCTTCGCTTCTGTCGTTCCTTTGATCGAATGTGTTTTTTACTGAATGAGTTTTTTAGAGGCAGAGAGTTTTCTGGCTTAAATCCGGATTCTGAATCTATTTCCTTTAGGAAAAGATCAACCTCGGTCGTGGACCTAGACACTGGATTCAGAGGGGTTAAGAATAAAGGAATCAAACAAAAAATATGGATGAATAATGACAGAAGAAGAAAACGGCAATTCAAATTGCAAGACGGTGGCGAAGGGAATTTCATTTTGCCACAGAGTTCTAGTATGACCCATTTCAAGTCAATATTTTTCTTAGGTTAGTCGGAAGAGGAGGCTGTTTGCGCAATTTCCACTTTTTAAGTCCAGCCTCGAGATGGATTAGTGTGTTTCGATTTCAAATTGATCTTGGTACTCGGGCTTGATGTCGGTTTCTATCGAGCACTCAAGGTAATTAAAAAATGTCCCAGCCGCAACATCGGCAGAGTGTGATTCGTTCAAAGTCATGTCTTTGAGTTTCTCCCGGACTTGCCGCTTGAGCCAACCTTTTTCGTGGCCATAAACACCGGGTGCGAAGGTGGTTTTTTGTTCATAGAATAAATCCATCTTTATGACTGGAGTATGGGTCATCTTGTAATTCTTGCCGTCAAGCTCTCTGAGTAGGACAGATCCAAAAATCTCCACGGATTCAACATTGACGGTAATGTTCATGGTGTGGTCTTGCACTTCACCAACTAAGTTGAAACTCTTTTCGTTCGCAAAATCACTCAGAAGGTCCCAAGAAAAACTGTCATTAGGTGTATTTGACATAATCAGATCAGATCCCCTCTGGACCCAGAGATCACACTTGAAGTTAGCCTTGTTGTACTTGGTGGTCAGAATTTCTTGTGTTGATTTACCAGACAGGTTTTGTGCTACTGGCTTTTGCGGTCGATTGTTGTCTGGGTTCGGTTTTTCGTTGGAGTTGTTAGCACAGGCAGCCAAACCTAAGATTACCCAAAGGATTAAAAACCATTTCATATAAACCTCTCTATATAGGTGACAATCCCTATCAGGCGTATGCTGAAAGGCTAGTGGTTTGAAAGCAAATTGTAACTATTCTGAGAACTGGGGTAAGCGCAATGTAAGGAGCAGGCTTCCACAGCATTTGGATAAGTTTCACCACAGGGAGCTCGAGCAGGATTCGAGTCCCTCTTGCAAGTTTGTGATTGTATTTGGGCAATTCGATTTAGGCCTTTAGATATAAAATAAGTCAATATTGAGATTCACTAGGTCTTCGGGCTCCGAAGGCTTTGCGATCTCATTGGCTGTTTTGATAAAACTGACTGCGAGGTCGCGAAGTCTTTCGATGTCTTTGCGCGATAATGACATTTGTGCCGTGTACATGAGTTCGCGATCCGAAATTTCTTCAGACTTGTGCATGGCCTGCATCCGCCAATTCAGATGATGGCGGATCAAGTGGGGTGAACCTTGGGGAACAAAGGTTGATTGTGTTGTCATAAGGTAGTGTCCCTTTGTTTCCTGACATAGGCCGATTTCGCAGAGAAATTTTAAAATTTCGAGGGCTTTCCCACGAGCCAAGTGGAAACGGTTCATAACCTCATCGAGAGTGACCCCTTTCTCCTTTAAAGAAGTCAAGAGATGGATGGCTGAATAACGCCATGAGGAGTAAAAGACCGACTTTTCGATATCAGTGAGGTTACGCTCATGCTTGATCCGAGTTGCGAGACTCTTGGAGGTAGCTCTGAGGTCTTCAATTTTTTCGCGCCAATGAGATTTGAGCTGGTGGTTACCCGCGCGGGCCCATTGAACTAAGCAAAGAAAATATTCTAACTCTATTTTGTTGAGGCCTAAATAGTCTCCAAGCCCCAGGGCTTGCTCCAAAGTAAATTCGCGAGACCCCGACATGATTTGGCTGAGGAGAGTGGTGTTGATTTCAAGGTGGCGAGCAATGCGAGAAAGGTGGCCGCGACCTTGGTTGGGCTGGGCTTTAATCCATGCGCGTAAAAAGTCTCGATATTCTAAATGGTTAAAAAGCTCTAAGGCCATAGGTGCTCCCTCTGTCCTATTTACAAAAATGTAAACAAGCTTGTTTATAATTTACAACACAAACCTGGAAACCAACAAGGCTAGGTCTTATTGTGGGATCAGATTTTGCAACTAAACAGGAGTTATGTTTATGAGTAAATTACCATTATTTAGAGCGCTAATGAGGTTCGCTAGTGTGACTATCTTTGGCGCATTGACCGTTACAAATACAGTTCATGCTGGTGGCGTGAATGGTGGAGGTGGCAAAGGGGTATTCTGCCCTGGTGAGCATCTCAAGCTTCTTGATCTATACGAGGCCGAACTAAGGGGTCATAAGCTACCAGAACCGACTGGAGACACCGATACGGAAGTGGATCGTTTTTTTCTCCGATTTCTAAAACACTTCTCCACTGGTCCCGTGTCCGAGGATGTAAGCAAAAGCGCAGTCCAAGCTTTTAAGGATCTCATCAATGGAAAAAATCTGGATACGACGAGTTTTCGGCTGATCTGGGAAAGAAATCTGCCTGTTACAAAAGATGCAACTCTTCCTAAATTGAAGCCAGGGTGTAAATTCGTTCAAATAGGAATCAACCGAAAATCCGAGGTTAAGGGTGACGAAAAATCCAATTCGATAACGGAATTCGTGTTCGATCCCGATTACTGGGAGCAACTTGATTCACTTCAAAGAATCGCCGCGTTTTTTCATGAATTCTCATACTCACGGGAACGCGATGGTTACGATTTGACCGATGCCGATCGGGCTCAGATGACGTCTGACGAGACTCGTTTTGTGGTTGGGCAGCTCATCACGAATCAAACATTGCCTTCGATTGTTCCTAATTTAGAGAATGTGAAACAAAAGGTTTGGTGTGGATTTGGGGGCGGCAAAGTCCATGGAGGCAATGAGGAGCATTTCGAGATCTATGCCAAAGAGGAATCAGTGTTAAACAGAGATGGTATTGGACTGTACTTTTACGGATTCAAGGAGCGACTCGTCACCAGTCGGACCTCAGCTTTTATTCCTGGCGTAAGGATCAAACATCTCCTCGCTGGCAATATTCCGATGGACCTTCATTTAACGGTTCTTGTGAAGAATCCTGTATTGAATAAAAAATGGCTTCTAAAGCTCGGCAGCGATGTCTATGGGTTAACTCTAAGAGCTTGGGATACGCAAGCACCAGCAACTCAAATCCCGCACGTTTCCGGGGGGTTTTGTAAATTAGAAGACTGAGTGAACGCTTGCTTTTCATCCAGGCGATCAGTAGGCTTCAGACATGGGAAAATACACTTTAAAAAAATATCAACCGGCCAGTCTCAGAATTTGGCATTGGATCAATGCCTTCGTAATTCTGGGACTATTATCAACAGTTCTCCTGCGCAAAACATTTTTGAGTTGGCGAACTAATTCTGCGCTTATAGAAGCAAAGCTTCGTGATGCGGGAATTACAGTCACTGCGGATTTAGCGAAAGACATCGCAGTTAGTATTCGAACTCCCATGTGGGATTGGCATTACATTTTAGGGTTTACGCTGACCGCGGCCTTAGTGTTACGAGTAATCGTGGCTTTGTTTGTCGAAAAAAAGAGTCCATTCGCCACCGCCGTCTGTGGCCTTCGCGCTTTTTTTAAAGCACCAGCAGTCGAGCGCAAGGAAGCACTCCATTACGCTTTGGTTAAAACTGGATACGGGCTCTTTTATCTCTGTGTGGTGGTAATGATGACAACAGGTTTACTGATGTACTTCCGCAATGAGCTCAATTTGACCAAAGACGCCTTTGAGCAAATGAAAGAGCGCCACGAACAATTGATGTGGTTCTTTGTTGTGTTTGTCGTTGGCCATATCCTTGGTGTGGTGGTCGCTGAAAATCAACAGAACCAGGGTATTGTTTCTGATATGATTAACGGTG
>JBILOD010000597.1:0-2598 GCA_044374645.1 Pseudobdellovibrionaceae bacterium
CTCACGCGGCGTCGCTGCGTCAGGGTTTCCCCCATTGCGCAATATTCCCTACTGCTGCCTCCCGTAGGAGTCTGGACCGTGTCTCAGTTCCAGTGTGGCTGATCATCCTCTCAGACCAGCTAGAGATCGTAGCCTTGGTGAGCCATTACCTCACCAACTAGCTAATCTCGCGCGGGCTCATCTTCAAACGAATTACTCCTTTAACCCCTAGATCCGCAGATCCTGTGGTCTTATGCGGTATTAGCCAATCTTTCGACTGGTTGTTCCCCATTTGAAGGCAGATTACCCACGTGTTACTCACCCGTGCGCCACTAGTACTCGCCCGAAGGCTTTCCCCGTTCGACTTGCATGTATTAGGCACGCCGCCAGCGTTTGTTCTGAGCCAGAATCAAACTCTCCATTTGAATTCTGTGAATCACTCAAACACTAAGCTTTTGCTGTGTTTGGGTTATTAAAAAAAATTGTTTAAGAACCCATAAATCATATAATCTAGCTATTCAGTTTTCAAAGAGCATTTTTCGTTTCGAGGCTTCGTAACTTATTTGGCCTCTTTTACTTCGTCAAGACTTTTTAACGAAAAAGTTTTTTCGTTTTTGGTGGAGGCAACAGGGATCGAACCTGCGACCTTCTGAATGCAAATCAGATGCTCTCCCAGCTGAGCTATGCCCCCAAAAGCGTTTCGAAAGTGGGCTGAATCTGTACTAAGGGTTGATTTTCGTCAATAGGCTTTTTTAAAAAAATTAATGGCGGACAAAGCTCAGTTTGCCCACCGAAAAGCTACTTGCGGCAATGTTGTGTAATAACAATATTTTAAGAGACTTTTTGAGATGATGATGCGATTAGTCTAATTAGCCATTCTCTTTCTTTTTCCATGCGAAATCCGATCAACTCGGCACCCATAACGATAGCAAAATAGGCTTTCTTTAACATTTCTGCTTCATCGCTAGGCACCCCAGGTGAACTTAGGGTTTCCTCAATCGCTTCCAACACACTTACAAGGTCTGGAGTCGTAACTACCCGAGGTAGTTTTTTTAGATCTAAACCTGGAGTTGGCGTTGGCTTAAAACCAACAAGCTGATCTGTGAGTAGAATTTTCTTACCTTCCCTGAGATTCAATTGAAGAAAGGGCCTTCCTTCCTGATCTTGTCGAGGCAACACAGCTTCGAGATCGACGGTGCTGATGTTGAGTTTTCTATTATCGACGAGCTGGATGATTTCAAGATACGATGTACCCTCACCCACTCTCAAACCACTACTTCGTCCGATGAATCTGATGATCTCCTCAAGCATCCCGCTGACGGAGGAACTAATTCCTGATTGACTCAAATTCCCCCCAAATCAGATTGTCTGAGTTCTCTATCGACAGGAGGACTGAAAAACTTAACTGTTTAATGACGAATTCCTTCGAATTTTTTCTGAAGTAATTGTAGACCAATTGAATTACAGTAGTTTGGCCATGAATTTGGTAACTATATGTACACTTTTTTGAGATTCTGACCGAGATTTGATTTATAGGAGTTTTTATGTTGATCCTCAGATGGCAGGCGCCAACCCCCCCTAATGCTGAACAAGTTCGCTCTATTCTCGAATCAGAAGGCCTTGAACCAAACGAAGAAAGAGTATTGAAAGAACAGAAGCATGTTGAAAAGAAACACCCCTTTGGTGAGGTTAGAGTCGTCGTATCGGGAGAACTATTTCTGACTGTGGCTGGCACCCAACTTTTGCTTCGAGCAGGCGATAGAATTGAAATTCCCGCCAACACACGCCACTCCTACTCGACTCACGGGCAAGAAGCCCTCACATACTATTCCCATCGTCCATTTTAAATGGAATCAATTAGCTCCAAAATGTGGCCGACATCAGAGGCTCGGAGCCACCAAAGTGTGTACCGAGCTAAAGACAACGCAATCATTCGGGCAAATTAGATCCCTTTCCCCTTAGCCAAGAAGAGTATTCTTTTATTGTTTTTTCGAAGCCGCGATCCGTTGGTTCATAAAATACTGTTTTTTCAACACCCGTAGGAAAATACTCTTGAGCCACCCATCCTCGTGCCCAGTCATGAGGGTATTTGTAGTTAACGCCGTATCCTAATTTTACCATTGCGGAGGTTCGGGCGGACCGCAAATGAAGTGGAATCGAAGCCGATTTGGTCTTTTCGACAAACTCCTTTGCCTTTAACCAGCCTTGATAGCTTCGATTCGATTTTGGAGCGGAGGCTAGGTAAGTCACAACTTGAGCCAAATTAATTCCACACTCGGGGAGACCAATCATTCTCACGGCTTCGGCTCCGGCAACGGCAACTTGAAGCGCCCGCGGATCCGCATTCCCGATATCCTCACTTGCTAAAACAACTAAGCGCCTGGCAATAAAGACAGGGTCTTCCCCAGATTCGATCATTCTCGCCAAATAATATAAACCCGCATTCGGATCGGAGCCGCGAATACTCTTGATCATTGCGGAGATAAGATCATAGTGAGCATCAGCCCTTTTATCATAGGCCAAGAGCTGCTTGGGCAGCACGGTTCGGATCACATCATTATCTAACGGAAGTTGGGAGGGATTCTGATCACTATACAAAGCTAGAAGTTCTACAAGATT
>JBILOD010000033.1:0-14190 GCA_044374645.1 Pseudobdellovibrionaceae bacterium
GCGACGTTTTCACGCCAATATTTCTCACGCTTTCTAAGTGGTTGGCCTGGGTTCATTTGCCTTGGTCTGGATGCGAGTTTGTCAGCGTCTCTATTCGCAGATTTCTGTGATTGCTGTGCCAGCGCCTCTGCTCCACTTTGGAGAACTCGTAATAGGTTCGAAGTCGATTTAACGACCCCTCTTAGTGCATCCTGTTGATACGGTTTAAGGTTTTGAAAATTGGAGTTTGATTCAAGGTCATTGAGTGCGTCCGCTTGTACAGTGTCGCCCCAAGAGAATTTTTCAGAATTTTGGATTGACTCTGCTTCTCCAAGAGCTCCACGACATTCTTCGCCGACTTCTGTCTCAGCCTTAGACACTCGACCTATCAGACTCCCGATCAGCAACAGGGTGCTAAGTATATAAATTCTCTTTAGTCTACTCATTTTCCTTCTCCTTTAATAAAGGTACACGAAATACATTGAACCAATAATCGTGCCAGGAACGAGTATTCTTTTTTCCTCCGATCTTTTTCGCAATAAAAAAAGCAACTTCTAGTTCGAAGTTCGCGAATACTTGGCGAGAAGGCTTTTTCTAACATTGACCTGAAAGGGAGGCATATAGGTTGTACCATCTCGAGACTCTCGACGGGGAAGTCTTTCGATGCCGTTTTCTTAGTCTTGGATTTGGTATTTCTGCTCCGCTGCCAGGTACTTGGAGAAAATATGCAATGCCTCATATTCCGGTCTCAAAGAGCATTCGAGTGGACCGAATTGGATACTTTCATGAATTTGCTGATAAACAAGGATTCTGTTTCAGCGGACCGTGGAGAAAAGACCTCGTCAGCGTGTCCGATTGATAGCGGGAATAGAATATTTTTCCGATGCCGGAGAGTGCGGCATCGGAATTTCTTTGACCTACTCGTTTGAGTTTGGTCCTGTTTAACGATTCGAAAAAAACTAATCCTAGTCAATTTTTGAAATCAACTGCTAAAACCACCTTTGCACGAACTTGGCGGTGCTGACTTTCATCTTGTGCTTCAGCCGCTTTGAGAATACTTCGAACCTCCACATCTGGCATTTTGAGTTTTCCAGAGTCAAAAAGCGCCGCGATGATTTGAAGTTGAGAACCATTAGGGTAAACAAAATGAAAAAGACCTTGTTCGGGAGTCTCTACAATACTGACAACTCGAGTTCTTTCCGGTCTCGCGCTAATGGCCCTTTTTAAGGTTTCCCCGCCAACAGTATCAAGAATGAGGTCATAGTCCCCAGCAGAATTGGAGAATACATTCGTACTATTGTAATCAAACACGTGATCGGCACCTAACCGCCTTAGGTATGCTAAGTTGGCATGGCTCGCCGTTGCCGTAACCTGAGAGCCTGCCAATTTTGCAAATTGGATGGCGAAGGAACCCACTCCACCGGCACCACCTAGAATTAGAACCTTTTCTGCGCTCTGGATTTTACCAACTTCATGGAGTGATTGATATGCAGTGAGGCCCACGAGAGGAATTGCAGCGGCATTTTCGGCACTCACAGATTTGGGCTTCAAAGCCACAAATGTTTCTGGTAGAGCTATGAATTCCGCATAAGTGCCAGATTGCACGGTCGGTAGTCGCGCATAGCCATAGATCAAATCTCCAACCTTAACAGCACTGGCTCCCTCTCCAAGCGCTACCACTTCACCCGCCACATCCCATCCGGGTATGATAGGCAATTCATGGGGCAACATCGATGCTAAATACCCTTCCCGAATTTTCCAATCAACGGGGTTTACAGAAGTGTGAGATATTTTTATCAAAACTTCTTTCGCACTTGGTACTGGCATTGGCATTTCGGCGCGCTTCAATACTGAGGAGGGCCCAAACTTCTCAAAAACTATAGCTTTCATAAAATTTCTCCTTTTTAAATTTTCAGGGGTTCCTGGCCCTGATTCCTTGGCTATGCAAATAACCCAAAGTCTGGCACAATGGGAAATGGATAGATTCAATAGGAGCCATTCATTTTATGAATATACGATCTAAAGACCTTAATTTACTGATGATCTTTCATGTACTAATGATTGAACTCAATGTATCTAAGACCGCAACGAAGTTGCATTTGAGTCAGCCGGCCCTCAGTAATGCTTTAAATCGCTTACGGAGTGAGTTCAAAGATGATCTGTTCGTTCGATCGAGCAAAGGTATGGTCCCTACCCCCAAAGCTCTCGCTTTAAAACAACCGATTTCCAAAATCATTGAACAGTCATTTGAGATATATGGAGAGCGCACTTTCAATCCAAAAGATTTTGCGGGTCGATTTACTGTCGCTACCACAGATTACGTTGAGCACCTTCTATTACCAAAACTGTTGCCCTATTTCGCAGAAAAGGCACCCCAGATGACGACACTCTTTAGACCCACCTTGGGCATACTCCCAAAACTCGAACTTGAACAAGGCCAATATGATTTGGCGATCGCTGGATTCTTTGGCGCCCTCCCCGAGGGTTTCCACCAGGAACTTCTCTTTGAAGACAACTATTCTTGTTTAGTTAGAAGCAACCATCCGACGGTTCCTAAGAAACTCACACTCAAAACCTATCTAGAGCTAGAGCATCTTCTGGTATCGCCCCAAGGAGATCTGCAGGGTGTGATGGATCGAGTTCTTGCCAAAAACGGCCTTAAACGAAAGATTGTGGCAGGGGTTACCAGTTTCAGTATCCCTCCTACAATAATTGCAGAATCCGATTATGTTGTGACTTTGCCCACTCGTATAGCGAAGTCCTTTGCTAAAACCTATTCGCTCCAAATTCATTCACCACCGGTCGATCTTCCAGAGATCAAGATTGTTCAAGTCTGGCACCAACGCACACAAACAAGTTCGCTACACAAGTGGCTTCGGAGCAAGGTTGCAAGGCTCGCTCGTTAATTCTTCACTTTGAGAAGCCCAAATACAATTTCTGGCTCCTCGGAAAATGTAATGCCAGCACCACCAAAGATAGATTTTAATGGCCATAGTTAGATTCTGTTCTTGGTTGTGTTATGGCGCTCCTGTAATACACAACATTACAGACCTTGGTAGACCAACTTACACAGGATTCAGGCTTGTTAGAGAAATCAGTCCACCAACAAATAAATGAAGACTCAATTCTAATCCCTAAACGAGGTGCGGTTGTCGCACCCCGAAATCCTACCTTGGAAAAACAAGTTTGTGCCTGAGGTAAATAGATTCTGCTATTCGACCGTCACTGACTTAGCAAGGTTGCGTGGCTGATCCACGTCATGTCCTAGGGCACAAGCCAGGTGGTACGCCATCAACTGCAATGGCACCACTCCCAAAATGGGATTGGTAGACCAATGGGCCTTTGGCAAATTCAAAAAGGCCTCAGCGGTCTCAACAAATTTTTCCTGTTCCCCATTGGACAAAAGCCAAATCTTTCCTCCGCGAGCGCGTGCTTCTTCGAGATTACTAATTGATTTTTCATACACTTCATCGTGTGGGGCCACCATGATGATCGCCATGCGTTCGTCAATCAATGCTAAGGGACCATGTTTCATCTCGCCCGCGGCATAACCTTCCGCATGCAAATAAGCGAGCTCCTTTAATTTGAGTGCTCCTTCCATCGCAATCGGAAAGTTCACCCCTCGCCCCATAAACAAAAACCCTTTAAACTGGCTGAGACGGTTCGCGGCCTCAGCAAAATACTTATCGTAGGCCATGAGCCCTTCCATTTGGCTTGGAACGCTCAACAAGGAACGCAGGTGCAGTTCTTCCGTCGACTTTGACAATACTCCCCGTGCTTTCGCAATTGCGAGCGCCACGAGGTTCAAAACTGTCAAACTGCTTACAAACGCTTTAGTGCTGGCCACTCCAATCTCTGGGCCTGAATTCATATACAAATGTCCATGAGCTTCGCGATCGATCGAAGAGTTTTTAACATTACAAAGACTCATGGTCGTGGCACCCATTTGCTTCGCTAAACGTATGGCCGCCAAAGTGTCCGCTGTCTCTCCACTTTGCGAAATAACCAGAAACAAACTTTTGGGCGGAATCACTGGATGACGATAGCGAAACTCACTGGCGATATCCGTTTCTACGGGAACTCTCGCAATTTGCTCAATGTAATATTTGGCGACCTGGCCCGCATAGAAACTGGTCCCACAGGCCACAATGAACACCCGCTCGATACTCTTGAAAACATCTTGGGTCACAATCCAATCTTTAAGTGGGTCTAATTGGTCTAACTCCGGTACGGGGACGCCTTGAAATCCGACACCCCGAAGATTCACGGCCAGGGGTTCAAGGCTCACATGTGGCTCCATGGCAGCAGCCACAGCGCGTGGTTGTTCATGAATCTCCTTTAACATAAAATGGGTATAGCCCTGTTTTTCAACTAGGTCAGCGCTCCAGTTTAGTTCTTGAACTTTCGGCTGAAATCTCTCACCGTTGGCATTGTAATAATCGACCTGCGAACCATGCAAATGGGCGGTTTCCTGATCGCCCAGGAACACAAACTTTTTGGTGTGTTGCAAGATGGCCTGCACATCACTGGCTACAAAATTTTCCTCGCTCCCAAGGCCAACCACTAAGGGAGGACCGTCTTTTAATGCCACCATTTCTTGAGGCGATTGATCCCACACCACCAAAAGTGCGTAGGCCCCATGAAGTTGTTTGCGAACCTCTGTAACAGCCTTCAATAAGTTCGGAGTTTTTTGTAGTTGTAAATAAACTAAATGTGCCACCAGCTCGGAATCAGTGTCTGATGAAGGTTTGATACCCTGAGCCTTCAAGGACTCACGAATTTCAACATAGTTTTCAATGATACCGTTATGAACCAACGTCACATCACCCGCGCGATGAGGATGGGCGTTTCTCTCACTTGGAGCACCATGAGTGGCCCATCGGGTGTGTCCAATACCCACTTTACCCGAGAATCGAACTTCGGCAGCTTGAATTTCAAGCTCTTTCAATTTACCTGAGGCACGAAGGCGCTTGAAATCAGACCCATCCCAAATTGCTATTCCAGCGCTATCATAACCGCGATATTCCAGCTTGCGTAAACCATGAATGATCACGTCTTTGGGGTCTTTGTTTCCACCTAGATAACCAACAATTCCGCACATAGGGCTAACCTTCTTTTTCTTCAGGAGTTACTATTTTTTCAGCGTATTTTTCTTTGTTAATCTGTCGAGAACGAGCAATGGCTAAAGCCTTAGGCGGCACATCATCCGTCACCGTGGAGCCAGAGGCGATGATGGCCCCCTCCCCCACTTCAACCGGAGCAACGAACTGCACGTCGCTTCCTACAAAGACATTGTCACCAATTTTTGTTTTGTACTTCTTGCGGTCTATAGCATAGTTGCAGGTGATGGTTCCACAACCCACATTCACCCCTTCACCCACCTCGGCGTCGCCAAGATAGCTGAGGTGACCAGCTTTCGATCCTTTGCCAAACTTGACTTTCTTAAGTTCCACAAAGTTACCAATGTGGGCTTCCTCACCGAGCTCGGTCTCTGGTCGCAAACGGGCGTAGGGGCCAATGCTCGCCTTATTTTGAATTTTGCTCTTCTCTAAATAAGATCCAGCCCGAACTTCCACGCTGTCACCCAAAACACAATCCAATATAAACGTGTTGGGTTCCAGAACACAAAAGGCACCAATTTTGGTTTTCCCACGCAAATAAGCCCCAGGATAGACCACGGAGCCAGCACCAACCTCAACGCCTTCCTCAATGTATGTGGCCCGAGGATCAATGATGACCACTCCTGCCTCCATAAGTTGTTTGCATTTACGGCGAAAGATCAAACGATTGGCCTTAGCTAACTCCTCTTGGTTGTTCACGCCAAAGGCGACACTTGCCGACGTACGAATAGCCTTCACTTTGTAACCTTGCTCTTTACCCAAGGTGATAATGTCGGTCAGATAATACTCTCGTTGGACATTGTTGTTTTTGATGAGCGGTAAGAGTTCCTGCAAGGCATCGGCTTTGACAACATAGAGCCCGGAGTTCACTTCTCGAATCTTAAGTGTGTCCTTCGACGCATCTTTGGCTTCAACGATGGCCACTAACTCACCGTGATGACGAACCACTCGCCCCAAGGCACCGGGCACTTTCACTTCTGCTGTTACGACCGCAACATCAGCTTTACTTTCTTCGAAGTCTGCCATCACTTTTTTGAGATCCTCAGCTTGAATGAGGGGGTGATCGCCATTCACAATCAAAACCAATCCTTCCAAACTTTCCACATGAGCCGCCTTCACTGCGTCAGCCGTGCCCAAGGGTTGAGCTTGATCGTAGCATTGCACCGGCAGGACGTTAGCAACGTTTTTAACCAATGCACTTTGGTGACCTACCACCAAACGAATATCTTCTGCCCCGCTTCCTAAACAGGCCTGAATGACTTTGTGAATCATTGGAATGCCGGCCACCGGATGAAGAACTTTTGGTAGAGGTGAAGCCATTCGAGTGCCCTTGCCTGCGGCTAGAATAATTGCTGAGATTCTTGTACTCATATAGCTCACCCCTAATCGTTTGCCCTGTGGTTTTCAATGGGTTGTTTTTTTTAAGTTTCCCAAATTTATTTTAATTTTACTTTAACAAATCCTGTGACTCACGCCCTTTGATGAAAGCATACTTAAAGTCAGCAATGAAATCTAAACTATATTTTAATCCTACATGGGCTACAACAAGGCAAGGTTTAAATATTTCCCTCTGGGCGTCCAACCCTCCAGAGCCGAGTCTGTTGCAAAAAGAAAACAGTCCCATTCTATTCATTGGCGGAGTCCATGGTGACGAGCCTGAAGGCGTTTGGCTGGCCGAAGCTTTTTTGAATAGGATTAAAACTCACCATATTAAACAATCCCACGCCCCATCCCAGCTTCGATCCATCCAGCCTTGGGTTATTATTCCCTGCCTAAATCCCGAAGGCTATTCCAGACTGGAACGAACTAATTCGGCCGGCGTTGACTTAAACAGAAACTTTCCGTCGCCCGATTGGTCACCGGAGGCTAAGGCACCCAGATATTTTCCTGGGATACAACCTGGGACAGAGCCTGAAGTTCAGGCTGTTTTACAAGCAACTGAAATTTATAAACCAAAATTGATTATTCACTTTCACTCTTGGAAACCCTGCGTAGTCTACACGGGAAAACCCGCAGAACCCATTGCCCGCTTGCTCAGCGACCATTCGGGCTACCCAATGCACGAAGATATTGGTTACCCCACACCGGGCAGCCTCGGCCAATATGGCTGGCTTTCTCTCAAAACTCCTGTCATCTGCATTGAAGAACAAGAAGGCATTTCGCGCGATCATATTTGGCGACGATTTCAATGGGCCCTAATGGACTTGATCAAATGACGTTACCTCCCGACTCCTGGCAGGCTTGGATTTTTGATCTGGATGACACACTCCTTGACACCTCGGGAGTCTTAATTCCAGCATCGACCCATCGAGTGTTTGAGTTTCTAGTTCAGCAAAAGGCCGCGAAGTCCGTCGAAGACTGTTTAACTCTCTGGTCACACTGGCGCCACAAATCCTCTGGAGAACGACTCTTTCGCCACGTCATTACTCTGTTGGAGGGCGAAGAGGCCCGGCAAATGTCCAACAGAGCCTACCAGATCTTTCGCACACCTTCACTTCCTAACACCCTCACTCTAAGATCAGGAGGAATCGAAATCCTCACTGAGGCATCTAAGAGGTTTCCGATTTTTCTCGTCACCCAGGGGGATATCGCTACGCAAATAAGAAAAGTTGAGTTACTTGAGATCATCCCGTTTTTTCGCTATATTTATTATGTTGATCCTCTCTCAGGAGAGAGCAAGACCCAAGCCTTTGCCGATATCATCAGACAAAATCAGTTGGTACCCAATCGAGTTCTCTCCATTGGCAATCGACTCGACAATGAAATTGCCCTGAGCAAACACTTAGGATTCAAAACCTGCTATATACGATATGGCGAACACAGTCATGAACAACCCAACGTGCCAGAGCAAGTGCCAGATTATGAAATCACTGAACTGACTGAATTGCTCCATTTCCTCTCAGCAAATGAGGCTACACCATGAATGAAATTGCCATTATCGGATGGACCAAGAATCCGTGGAATTTTGAGGCACAACTTTTTCCCAACTTCCAAGATTTTCTGAAACACTGCGATGCCGATAATTCCTACTCACTTTACATTCTCCAATGTCCAGCAGATATCGATGAATTGAGGAGCCAACTCCAACAGCTTCCCAAACCTTCACGCTTGCGGGCACAGATTGTTTTAGTCGGTACTGACTCCTTTCCTGCCGCCGCTCTCACTGATTGCGCCAACGATTACCCCGTGGTGTCCATGCACTCTAAGAAAGATAAAGACCGGGTCGCGGACTTGCTCAATGCCATCTTGCTCACCCAACGCCTCGAAGAACAATCTATGATCTACAATCAATTGCGCCAGGAGGAGGAATCGCGACAGGAACGTCAGTACCAGAGCCTTCTCAATGAGCTCTCGCAACAACAACAGCAAATTTCAGAGATCCAAACGAGGCTTCTCACTAGCCTGCAACAAGAAAAAATTCTTCATGATACCGTTTTAATCATTATGACGAGCCAAGGCCTCGCAGAGATCGAACTCCGTCTCCAAGAAACGTTAGCCCCAATCATGGGGCCCTTACACATTCGCATCATCCTCCATCAGGGATCAACCCACCCGCAAACATTTGCGCCTCCAGCGATGGCATTCCCACTCCACGAGCAAGAAACTGCTATCGGAAACTTTGTCGCACATCCGCTTGAAAATCGATCCTTCAACCGCCGCGACTTAAAAATTCTGGAAAACATCTCGGAGGCAGTGGCACTACACATTCCCCGCTTTTTGGCGTTCGAAGCAAATACGGCCCTGGAAAACGAATGGCGCTCAACGTTTGATGCTATCTCTGATCCATTGATTTTAGTTAGCGAATCATACCAAGTCATCGAAGCCAACAAAGCGGCGAAATTCCGGATGAGACAAGAACCACCATTCTCAGAGCCTTGTTTTCGTCTTATGTTTCAACGCGAAACTCCTTGCGAATTTTGCCATTGGGGATCTCGTTCGAGCACCCAAGCGATACCGATAGCTACTGGCGAGCAATGGGAACTCAGCAGCCATCAACTCAAGGGGCATTCACAAAAAATATATGTGCATCTTTACCGTAACAAATTTGACCAGATTCAACTTGAAAAAAAAATTACAACCTACGCTCAAGCGGCGGAGGTTGGAGTTTTCAGAGCCAGTTTAGCCCACGAACTCAACAATCCTATTGGTGGTTTACTGACATTAGCGCAACTTCAAAAAATGGATTTGCCAGTCGATCATCCCCTCTACAACTCGATGGCTCAGATTGAACGACTCGCCTTTGAATGTCGCGACCTTATACAACAGCTACTGCAAAAGGCGCGACAGTAAATAGTTCTAGTCTAATTCTATTTTTTGTTCCTACCTGACTTAATCTTTTTTGGAGACTCCGCCCCATCGTTTCAATTCGCCATAGGCTAACTCTAATTGCTCCGAAGTAAAATATTGATCGCGATCTTGAATACGGGCTTTGAACGCCAGATTTTTTGACCCCACACCAAGATACACTCCGACAATGATCTTATTTTGTTTCGAGTCACGCAATGTCAGCGTATCCAGCTCTTTGAGAACTTCAATTTGAGCTCCCTCAATCCATCCTTGCGGTCTGACAGTGCAATATTTAGAAAACCATTCTTCAACTTGTGTTCCCAAATTTTTAATTTCCTTTTTACCAGTCCACTGAAAGTTAGCAAACCGCAACCGCACATCCGACTTCTCCAAAGCCAATTCTTGAATTCGACTGGGGCAAAGCACGAGCGTGGGTGGCGCCGTCGTGGAAAGCACTTGTGACAACAACCAGCTCTGGTCCCGCTTCAATTCTATTCCTGCATCTTTAAATGGCCCCTCGGACCAGAGTAGAATATTTCCTTTTTTAACAGCAGTCCATTTCGCACCTTCGGCCATTTGCAGCTCAAATGTAAAATCCACCTCTTGGTTTTTTAATTTTTCCGCATCGTATTTTTGGCGATGAATGCGGGCCAATAAATTCAGGCGTTCCTGTATTTCCTGATTGAAAACATGTGACTCCCAATCTCTTCCCGCAGCGCTACGTGAAAACTGAAAGTGTTTACCAGATAGAGATCCAGAAAAACGCAAGACCTGATCCGGGTGAAAGGCAGGAATCTGCACTAAATTGCTGTCAGACCTCTCGGGTCGCGCTATCTTGGTATTTAAACTCTTTGGACTTTTTTTCAATACCATCCACAAACCAAAAATTAGTATGCCCGCGAGAATCAAGAGTACCAAATTTAACTTTTTACTCATTTTTTAGCCTCCTGTATTGAAGGGCCTGGTGCCACGGCGTTTTTTTCCGGCGGCGTGGTCACGACCCCGGTGGTGCCCGACGGAGCTTGGGATGACGCTGATACAGATCCTTTGGACTCGCCTGCCTTAGGCTTACCAAGAGGACTCGGTTGTTTGACCACTCCTGGCGAAACCACTTTGATCACCACTCTACGGTTTTTTTCCCGATTGGCTGGAATTGGTGTTCCATCAGCCGACCGATTTGGATATGATGGCCTGGAAGATCCATAGCCCATCGCCACCAAAAGTTCGCCGCGATAGCCATTCTCTTCAAATTCTTTAACCACTGTCGCAGCCCTCGATGCGCTTAACTCCCAGTTGCTCGGAAAACGCACGGTTTTGATCGGCACGTCATCAGTATGTCCTGCCACCATGATCTCAGCATCATTAACACTTTTTAGAATGATGCCTACCAACTGCTTCATGATCGTGCGGACTTGCGGACGGAGATCCGCGCTTCCCGAATCAAACAACAAGTTACTACGAAAAGTGATTTCGAGACCATCTTTAGGCTCATCAACTTCAAGTTGCCCCAACATATCGACGTCTTGAGCCTCTTTCGCCAACTGCTTTATCTCTGTTGCCAATTCTGTGTCCTCAGGAACATAACTCCCAGCTAGACTTCGTGACATGGACTTCTTTGCGGCTTCCTGCTGGGCAGGCGTCGCTTTTGATAGCGAGTACATGATGACAAAAAAACCAAAGAGCAGAGTCATCATGTCCGAGTAAGAAATAAGCCATAATTCCTCCCCGGCATCGTGCTCTTCTTCATGGTGTTCTTCATGATCGTGCTTACTCATGCGGCTGGTTTTCCTGTGTTTCTTTCATGTGGCAAAAGATACGAATTAAGGTGATCCGTTAAAATCACTCGGTTTTTGTTCTCTGCAATCAACTTTATACCTTCAATGATAATGCGGTTCTTAGTATTTACTTCCGAAGCACTATCGGTCAAATTATCGGCAATGGGCAGAATCACCAAGTTCGCCAAGGCAATTCCGTAAAGTGTCGCCACGAGAGCGACCGCCATGGCTGGCCCTAAATTGTTCTCAGCACCGGGTTTGCCAAGTGTCTGCAATAGGGCTATCATACCAAGGACCGCCCCCATTAGCCCCATCGCCGGTGGGAACTTTCCAATGGCTTTGAACTTCTTAGCGTCGTCAAGATAACGGCCATGAATCGTTTTAGCTCTCAGCATTAACATATCGTGTAGTTCTTCAGCTTCCAAATAGCCCTGTCGATAAATACCCATGGCCTCAGTCAGAAACGGATCATTGATTTTTTGAAGTAGCGAATCAACGCCATTTGGATTTTTCCGATAGGTCTCTGCCAGCAAAATGAGATCACTGATCACCTTTGAGTAGTTCACCTTTCTTCCACGAATGACCTTATTATAAAATACGGTCATCATTTTAAAGAGACGGTCCATTTGAAATGAAATCGATGTCACCGCAATTGTGCCACCAAAGACGATCAACGCCGCATGAGCATCGAGCATGGCACGAAAGTTGTCAGTTGCCGTGAAAATCCCAAAGAAGAAGACCGAACCCGCCATTAAAAAAGATAAAACCGAATATATATTCATAGTCCCCTCATTACCAATCCAAACATGGCCTTCGTAACTGTACTATCAACAGCCACGGCAGAAATACCAACACCCTTGCCCAAACCTAAGGTCAGTGTTAACCCAACCGTTTTGTTAATGGGATATACCATTCCAATCCCCCCACCATATTCGATGGAGGTCGACTGAATGCTTAAGGATGGAGTCACTTGTTTCACAACAGTCTGTGAAACCCCCGCTTCAACACTAACAAAATACTGGGTCTTAGGATTCAGTTCGACTTTATTATGATCAACCACAAAGGAAAGACTTGCGGCATGAGAGAAAAAATAAATGCGACGTCCAACCCCAGCGTAGAGATACCGTATGATCGCCGTATCTGGATCCAAGCTCATGGAACTATGTGCATAAAGCGAATAACGACTCGCCACAATCAGCTCAGCGCCAGCATCCATTGTGCTTGCCATTCCGGTTTCACCAGCATCGGCTCCAGTGTAACTTCCGTTGATCACCCCTGACTGGAATGAAATACCCAAATCGCGAGCTTCGGCGGTCCCAGCGCGAAAGAAAAATAACACTAGAAGACTAAGCTGCACGCTTCGCATTGCCACGCCCCTTCTGTGCTAAACCTTCAATCCAACCATTGAGAACCTCATCGAGATCACCTAGTTTAGCTTCATCTTGAGTTTGAATTCTTACAATTTGAATGAATTGCCGCCAAGAAGTCTCACCATTCCTTTTCAAGAAACTCACACGGGATGATTCAAGACTGATATTTTCAATTTCCTCATTGAGAATCTCACGAGCTTTTCCTTCACCAATGAGTGATAATAAAAATTCACGTCGATCATCACTCTGGGACAAGATCATCTCTGCGCGACGAACGAGAGAGATTGAACCCATTGCTTTCTTTAACAAGTCAAATGGCAAACGCGGAATCAAATCGGCTGGCACATGGGTGCGCAAAAACTCCAGAAAGGACTTGCGGTCCAATTTTGTGGCCATAGCGAAAAACAGTGGTCCTTCTTTGTCAGGGGAAACTTCGCGTAATAGACCTTGTAATTTATCCACAAACGGTGATCGAGCTCCAACCTCAGCTTTAACCTGAGTGATCAGTTCATGAAGCTCTTTCATTTTTGCCCCTATGGTTGCAGGAGTCACCTGCACACCAATTTGCGAAAGTCGAGTGACCATTTCAACTTCAAGTGACTCAAAGACCTTTGCCAATTGAGAGGATTGCAAAAATAAGACTAAAACCGCCCCCAGTTCCTGATTTTTCCGAATGACCGTAACAATCTCATTGAGGCCCAAGGTCGAAATCAGATTCTTCAAACTCTCATCCACCGATGGATTCGAGTGAATGATGTTCACTAGCAGCTGAGTCTCGGCAAATGCCAAGGCCACTTTTTCATCTCGAGCACCAAAACCATTGGAGACCGCCTGATTCCAGGACCGACGATCATCTTCACTGAGTTGTTCTAACAAACCGGTCATCTGTGGAACGGATAATGTTCGGGCTAAAAAATTCAAGGCTTCCGTGGCACCATCCCCTTTGAACAGTACCCATCGTCGAATCATTAGGGCGGCCTCGCGAGGATTGGATTCAACAAACGAAATCATTTTAGACTTCACTTCCACTCTCTTTATCTCAAGATCTTTTTCACTCAAATCCAAATCCACACTATTTACTTTACTATGGGTTTCTTCCTCCCGCATTTGCGCGGCCTTGAATGCGGCATCTTCGCGCTCACCCTGCTTCTCCATCAAGGCCATTTTGCGAGTCGACATTTGATTAAAATTTGAGATGGACATTAGCCCCAACATAAACATGGCCAAAGTACATACAATCAGAGCGATGGGCATCTTGAACTCGACCAGATAATCAAGTAAGCTGCGTTGTTTCTCTTTGTTTTGTGATTGAAGTTGTGCCGCCCGTTCTGCGCGATCTCGCTCTCGCTCTTTGTCTTCCTTCTCTTCCCGTTCTTTACGTTCTTTTCGATCCAGAGCCTCCCTTTGCTTTCTTTCTTCTTCACGAGGGTCAATTTTTTTAGGCAAAGTGTTTTTACCAAATTGCACATTGAGACGGCCATCGGTATTAGCCAAAGCCCCTCGAACCACGCGTTCGGCAGCTTCCGTGATCTCGGTACTTAAATCACGATCCAGAAACATATTTACATTAATTGAAGATACGAAATCTCGATAGCTTATGAAAGGAACCTCTTCTTTTTTTGCACCTGCCTGAGTTCCTCCGGCATTTTGGTCCTGTGG
>JBILOD010000395.1:0-4250 GCA_044374645.1 Pseudobdellovibrionaceae bacterium
ACCCGCCGTAGTGCGGGTTTTTTTATGGATCTACGGGTCTACTCACTCAATGGTGGAACTTTATCAAAATCATATAATTCTTAAAGACTTAGCAGCCGAAGTCTGTAGTTAAAAAAGCTTCTAAATCCGAAAGCGCGCTTCTGCAACAGTTTTGCGAGATTATTAAATCCTTCGGTTCTGGCATTAGTGGTTCTGCAAATAAAAAAGTTTAAAATTTCCTTGCGCCATTTCATAAGAGTTCTCCTTAATTTTTTAATTTCATCAAGAGTTGAGAGTGCCATAGCATCAGTTAGCTGTGTTAGTGCCCGCGCTGCTTTATCATAACCTCTGGTCCGATAGAGGCGATGGATGGCTTCTTTGAAGCTATAAAGCTCTCTCATTTTAGGATGCTGATCGAGCCAGGTCTGTAGAGCTTTGCGTTCAAAGTATTCGAGGCGGGAACCGTTTAGTAGGAGCAAACGTCTGACAGGATTACTCCGTTGGTCTCCGGTGATTTCAGTGCGTGCTTTGTTGATGGCAGTGTTAAGCAGACGCACCACATGGAAGTGATCCGCAACGATGCGGGCATTAGGGAAGTATTCCCTGGCAAATTTTTTAAATGGGTCACAGAGATCAAGTGCGACTTCTTTGACTCGTTCTCGGCCTGGAATATGAGTGAGGGATTCAGAGAGTCCTATTGCGGTTTTCCCTTCGACGACTTCAAATATTTTTTTATTATCGTAATCGACGAGGAGGGAGACGAAGGATCGTCCTGATTTACCGCGAAGCCAGGAGTGCTCATCAATACCAATACGGCTTGGCCAAGGGTTGTTAGACCTCTCGCGCAACTTAATGCCAAGCTGTTCATAAAAGGTCTTGTAAACTAGCCCTGCGGAGCAACCGAAGGCCTTTTGAACAGATTTGAGATCTTTAAAGTTATCACAAGCCCAACGGATTCCGCGGCGAAAGCGCTCGGTCGTTTTAAACCTCTTGCGGATACCCGCAAGAGGTTCCGTAAAGACTTTCTTGCAGCCTGGGCACCTAAATCTGGCTCTACGCCAAAGACTGGGGCAGTCGAACTTTTGTCAGCCTGCATAGGCCTTCACTCGGATTCTAAAATTATTAAAATTTCTCATTCCGTAAGCTCGGTTCAATATCTCATCAACTCTCCGATGTAAACCCTCCGTTATCGAATTTGTCTTCGAAAATCTCCACATTCTTACTATTTCATTTTGCCATTCAAAAAGTGTATTTCCCAACGTTGCCATCGATGCGAAGGGAGATTCCTGGAGACTTTTAATGGTCTCCAGGAATCGTTCTACGAGCGGTTTTGCTTGGCTTCGAGAGTGAACTCTTGAGAGAATTAACTTCGTCAACTCTTGCTTAAAGTCATACACGGCCTTGAGTGCGGGGTTTGCTTCGAGATATTTAATCAACCGTTCTTTCGACTTCGGATTGAACTTGCTCCACTCATGACGCCTCATCATTGAGATGAGCCCCTTACTCTTTCGCCCCTCTGGATCCAACAGGGACCAAGTTTTCAGAAAATGATGGTTGATAAGTCTTACCACGTGAAATCGATCAGCTACAACCAACGCATTTTTGAAGTACTTGTGAGCGAGATTACGAAACGTGTTTGAGAGATCCATCACCATTACTTTGCAATTTCCTCTATCGGGAATCTTTAAAATATATGATTTGAGTGACTCTTCAGATCTCCCCAAAGTGACGTCGAATATTTTATGCGATTTCAGGTTCACTAACGTGGTCATATAGCCTTGCTTTTTCGTGAAGTGTTTCTCGTCAATGCCCAAAATCTTTGGGCAGGAGGCATTCTTGGTCTCGTTCGACCGCAATGTGAGATAGCGGTGGTAATAGCGCTCGACGGTGGCCTCCCCAACCCCCAAATCGTTGGCTGTTGTCTTCTTATTCGTTCCATGATGATGCCGAAGACCGACTTGCTCTTTAAATGGCTCAGTGACTCGTTGGTAAGGGTTAATTCCATTGAACCGTTGATTGAAGTACCGGCCACAATCTCGACATAAAAACTTAAATGTTCTCATAATCAAAACTGATTTATTTATTCCAATCGAGTGATGCTTAAAGATTCGCAAAAAACAGTCTTTTTTACGAAGACAAGTACCCTGACAGTGAGGGCAGGCTCTCTCTCCCGTATATTCAACCTCAATTTCAATGGTCTTTACTCCACGATAGGAAATAATTTTGAAGTCAGGCAGTCCAATGATAGGCTCGTGACCTGTAGGGGGCATTTGGGGGTCCTTTCGTTACCTTAGTTGTGGTTAACCAAGTATAACAAAAGTCCTGACTGCCCCCGTTATTGATGTAGAGCCCTTTGTTTGTCGCTCGCAGCCTGTGATATTACCTAATCTCAATTTCATTGGAGGGTCGGCTTCTATGGCTACAGACAATCTGGGGCCACACAGCCCTTGGCTAACGGTTGAAGGAATCGCCGAATATCTTAACGTCTCAAAGGAGACCATTTACCGCTGGCTTGAGCGCGAAACTATTCCGGCCCATAGAATGGGAAAGCTTTGGCGATTCAAACCATCTGAGGTGGATGAGTGGGTCATGATGGGTGGCGCAGCCGGTGATTCCAAAAAAATCAGAAATGGTGGTTTCAATTGAAAAATATTTCTCATTGGGTTTTTGATATGGATGGAACTATCATTGACTCAAGTAAACTCTATGAGTCCTCTATTTCTGAAATTTTAGCCGATTTTGCTATATCGCCAAACTTAGAAGACATGGCTAGAGCATACAAATTTTTTAATCCCCAAGATTACTTTTCGACATTTTCTCTCACTCAAGAGCAGGTCGCATTTGCAGTAAATAAACTTATGGAATTAAATCAAATTCATGCCACAAGCACTTCGGCCTTTGATGGAATAGAAAACCTTTTCAAGTTTTTAAAAGATAGGGATATTAAAATAAGTATTTGGACGGGTCGGGAAATATCTTCAGCTAAAAAGATATTGGAACATGTAGGACTATTGAAATATGTGAATCTTTGTGTAGGACGCACATGTGTTGAAAAAAACAAACCCTATCCAGACGGTCTTTTAAAAATTCTTTCAGAATCACAAAACAGAAAGAATGAAACTTTGATGATTGGCGACCATGATTATGACTTAATTGGTGCTCAGGCAGCTGGAGTTAATTCAATTGGAGTAAATTGGGAAGGCAAAGGCCACCTAACAAAAACAGAATTAGCTCTAAGATATTTTGATAAGATCTCCGATCTGCATTTCTGGGCTGAAACACTATATCCGTCTTCAGGAGTTGAGTTATGAATCAATTAAATTCTTTGATTGAAAAATGCGATTTGGTCTCCTCAAAATATGCAAAAAGTAATTCCATTGCGCGCGAGCAGGACTGGTTCCTATTTAAACTTCAAGAAGAAATGGGAGAGCTGACCAAGGCCTACGTAAACCATAAAGGGCTTGGCAGAAAAACTGATAAAACTCCAGAACAGCTTAAGAAAGAACTTGCTGATGAATTGGCTGATGTTCTTGGCCATGTTTTCTTATTTGCAAAACATAATCAAATTGATCTTGAAAAATCGCTTCAAGAGAAGTGGCTAAGGTACTTATGAGCGAAAGATTTTCAATACGCTATGGGTTTGATCCATCTTGGTTGGATCAAATTTTTGATTTATATAATAAAACGGATTTAAAACGAAATAATAAAGAGCAAGTTAAACAAGCTTTTATAAATAGCCAAGTTGTTGCCTCCGTTTGGAATGATGGAAATCCTATTGCTATCGGGCGTGCCATTAGCGATTTTAAAATGTACTCGAGCATCTATGATGTTGTGGTTGCCCCAGAGTTTCAAAAGCGCGGACTTGGAAAATTGGTGATGACAGGTCTTCTCGAACGTTCTCAAGGTACTTGTGTTTATTTAACGTCAACATTCGGGAATGAGAATTTTTATAAGGGATTAGGCTTTCGTTTTCATAAGACAGCATTAGCGCTCTATCCTGAGAAAATGCAAAACAGCTCCTATTTGCATGCAACATTTAAGATACCTGATGAAATTTCCACATTCAAAGATTCTCAAATAAGAGTAGGTCAATTTGAAGATATTCAGGGCTGTTTTTTATTAAATGAACAACTAGGATATAAAACCGATGAACATGGATTTGCTAAACGATTTTGTTCTTTAATTGGCTCACCTGAACACTCAATCATTGTTGCAAAAAATCAAGAAACTATAGTTGCATGGATGCACCTTGGAATTCGACATCTTCTTGA
>JBILOD010000538.1:0-2978 GCA_044374645.1 Pseudobdellovibrionaceae bacterium
GTCCATAACACAGAAAAAGAACCAAGAGTCCCCACAATGCACGTCCTTTCATTGACTTATCACGCCGTTTTATCTATCCCACCCTCATGGAAAAAAACTGGGCCGGCCTACCTTATTATCCAATCAGTAAATTCTATTCCCATCGTTTTGGGGGTAAAGTCTATAAAATTCCTGTTTCAGTCGTCGACAATTGTCCGAATCGAATGGGTCTCAAGGGAATGCAAACTTGTGTTTTTTGTGATGTCTGGGGTTCCGCCGCAAAGAGCGAGTCCTTTTCAATGAGCCTCGATGAGCAGATTCAGAAGTATCACGCTGGCATTCAAAAAAAGTATAAAGCCGACCAATTTTTGGTTTATTTCCAGGCCTACACAAACACCTTTACTAAGATTAATTCCCTGCGTGAGAACTTCTCCAAGGCCCTCAGTTATGATTTTGTGAAGGGATTGGTCATTGGCACTCGACCTGATTGCCTAAGTCCAGCGGTCTTACAGTTATGGACAGAGTTTCATGAGAAGTCTTTTGTAGCCGTTGAGTTGGGTGTCCAGAGTTTTTTTGATGATCAACTCGAGTTCTTACGACGGGGTCACACTCGTGCTCAAACTTTAGATGCAATTCATAAAATCGCACAAAACACTCCGGTGGATTTAGGCATTCATCTAATGTTTGGTAATCCTGGTGAAACCGATGAGCATATTATTGAAACAGCAGAGATTATAAATCACCTCCCGATCACGAATGTAAAACTGCACAACTTGCATGTTCTCAAACATACTCCCCTCGAAGAAATGTACTACCGGGGTGAATTCCAACCCATTGAGCGCGAAGATTATGCCAAACGCGTGAGACTTTTCTTAAAGCACCTTGCACCTAATGTGGCCGTTCATCGCCTTGCCGCTTTATCAAACCGCTGGGATGAATTGATCGCTCCCCAATGGACGCGCGATAAAATGGGCACCCATCAATTTATCATTGATACGATTCGCAGCGATGGATCTTACCAGAGTCAAAATTATCTTCCGCAATCGCCCGAGGACGCGGAACACCAGCGCCATCTCCAGCACCAATCTCTATTTCGCGGTTAAGTCCACACGTATTAAAAATTAGTTACAAACCTCAAGGCGCTTTAGCGTTGGTTGAGCGATGAGCCGAAGTTAATCGACCCTACGCGATAGAAACAATTCTCTGACGTATGAAGAGGATACCGATGGGATCATGGACTGGGGACCAAGAGGTTTACACCTCTTTGGTTCACTTTGGTGCCCAGTTTGGCATTCTATTTTACTTCCAAAACAATATCTAACCCACTGTCAATTAAGTCATTCAAGTCGGTGACACCGAAATCTTTGACGCCCAGATAAACCCATCCACCCTGTTCAACTTCAAGGTCTTCAAGCACTTTATTGCGATTGATCACGCAGGTTAACTCCCGTTCACCACTTCGAAGACAATGACCGCCCTTGGCATATGAAGGGTTATTATCTTGAGGATCACCTACAATATCTACTCGATAACTCCAATGGCCCTGTGAGCTATCGATGCGAACATCTAAATCGAAATTCAAACCAATTCTATAAGCTTCATAATTACAATAGCCAGATGACAATTGACTCTTACTAAAATCAAATTCGATGAGCTTGCCTGAAGGCTGGGATGAAATACTCGGTGAAAGTATTTTGCTATCTGCCACCCGAGCCCAAATCGGATAAAGTACCCCTCCGCCTTGAGATCCACATCCAGGCAAATACTTATTCTGCGCGAAATAGGATATTGTTGAAAATTCCGGATCAAATTCAAAATCATTCACTTCAAGACCCTTAAAAGTCACTTTAACCTTTTTTGACTCTGCACCAGCAATCGCCAGATTGAAACTCCAGCTAATCAGTAGTCCACTCGCAAACAAAATTCTAACTATAAGTTTTTGCATATAATCTCCTAAGTCCTAAGTTAAGTATCCGCTGAGAGAGAGAGAATAACATAGGTCCCGTATCTTGGCAGCTTACAGAACCTCAGGTAACACAAATTCAAATTACTGGCCGATTTTTGACCTAAAGATGGAGTATAACATCAATCAAGGCTCAAGAAGTGGGGCCATTTCTATGATTAGGTTACCCACCTTAAACTCCGTCTGGCGAACCAGTCTGCCGTCCAAGGTAGCGAACTAGGGGCACATTTGAGGAATCAGCCACTTAGGCTGTAATCCGCACATTTATTTGACTTAAATTCGCCCGCCAACAATGACGAACGTGCGCGGACAGCACAGCCTTTGACTGAAAAGATTGAAGTTGTTTGTAAGGTTGTAAATAACCCAAGTTGAGTCCTTAGGGGTAAACCATGTCCCTGAGCTGGCCTAAATACAAAACAGTTGAGATTTTTTGTACCAGAACCCCGAAGGCTAGTGGACCAAGAAAGACTATACAGTAGCATCTTACCCCAGGTTATTATTAAAAAGGTGGGGTGAAGATGAAAAAGTTTTGTTTTATTTTGCTCGGGTTTGTTTTGATTTCTTGCAAACTTTTGGTGGCCCAAGTTAATCTCCAGCAATCTTATTTAAGTCTTATTAAAGTCTCTTCGTCCGAGGATGATGCCCCATACTCCTATTTGGTGGGCCATTCGGTCACCGTTCGCTCAATCAATGAAACCACAGGTGAAATCACCATCCAAATTCCACCGGAATTGGTGGGAGATACAGCCTATTATGAAACCTTCCAATTTGAAATTCGGGGAAACAAACGGATTCTTGCGTCGGTCAATGGCGCCGGATCTTGCTTTGGGGCCTGGGATCAGGCCGATTGCAGCGTGCATTGGAGCACTCCATTGGGTAGTCTGCCTGCCGCTAAAGCTTATATTGCCGAAAAATACGCCGATCATGCGGAAAGCATAGAGGGGCTCAATAAGGTGGCCGAACATTTCAATAGAAGTCCCAATTTTTACTACGCGTCTATAAACCTTAAACAGTAATTATTTTCGGCCAGTTGCTT
>JBILOD010000396.1:0-4241 GCA_044374645.1 Pseudobdellovibrionaceae bacterium
TTTATTTTTATTCGGTCATGAACAATTGCTTTTTTAACGAGACCCATCATATGTGGTTCGGCCGCAATAGTTAACCCTAAATAGTCTTTTTCGAGTTGGTGATCTTTAAGATAATGCGCAATTTTTTTTGCAAATTCTATGGCGACATCTTCATGCGGATCGCGCTCGCGAGTGAGAGTATGCAGGCCTTTAGCCTTGCTGTATTTACCTCGACTAACACCAGGTTTATCGGTGGTCATTAATTTGTTTTTTGTGGTACCCAGGGGGTTCCTGATGGTTTTTAACCAAGTCAAAGAATCCGGTTTGCGTGAAACTTCGAAGATTTTTGCAGAGCTGCGATTGACAACTACGAACCAATTTTGTGGTCCCATAATCCCTCCTTTGCAATCAAAGGCTATGCCTAATACTCAGGGGTCGCAATACAAGCTTAGGGACTTGGGGCAATTGGGCTCGACGAACAATAATTTTGACTTCCTGTCCTAATGTAAAGGCTTTCGACTCTTAACTCCTCGCCACCAGCACAGCGCACTCACCAAGATCATTGGAATACAAATCGCCATTCCTGATCTGAGTGATCCTGTTTGGTCGGAGATCAGTCCAATGAGTGGAGACGATATGGCGTCACCAAGAATATGACAAAAAAAGATTGCGATGGCCATGGCGGTGGTTTGTGCGTGAGAAGGCACGGCTTCAATTAAAGAGACACTGATGGGGCTTGTAGAGAGAAAGAAGAATAGCTGGGTAAAGATCAAAAAGAAAATCATCCAACTAATATTGGGTGCATACAGAGTGCCTGCATAGAAGGGAAGTGCCAATGCCATGGAAATAGCGGAGAGTTTAAGGTGACCTCCAGTTCCAATCTTAGCAGCCCAGCGATCACCGATATTACCACCTAACAATGTTCCGACCAAACCACTGCCGACAGCAATACCACCAAAAAGCATATTTGCTTTCATTTGATCAAGTTGATATTCGCGTTGCAAATAAGTTGGCACCCAATGGGCCACTCCACCCACAACAAAGCTGTAGGCGCAATATCCTGCTGTGGCCCAAACAAACGTTGAAATTTTTGAGAGTTCCTTAACGATTTTTTTATAATTGAAATCAAGCACTGGTCCTTTGCGTTTCGGGTCGGGAAGCGTCAGTATCCAACCCGCGAGAATAATTCCCGGAAACCCCACAATCAAAAAAGCACCTCGCCAGCCAACCCATTCTGCTAAGAGTCCACCCATGACAAAGCCCAAGGCTGCACCTACGGGGAGGCCCGAAGAAAAAATCGCCAATGCTCGCCCTCGTCGAGAGCTGGGGTAAAAATCAGAGATATAGGGCGTTGCAACGGTGGTGAAGGCCGATTCGCCAAAGCCGAGAATAAATCGAGAGAGGGCGAGAATAGCAAAACTACCGGCCCACCCAGTCATGAGACTTGCAATACTCCAGAGGAGCGCGCCACCCGCTAGCAACCACGAACGATTTTTGGTATCGCCCATCCATCCAAAGAGAGGTGAGGTAAACATATAGGCGATCATAAAAGCGGTGGCCAAAAGTCCAGCCTGAAAATCCGATAGATTGAGGTCGAGTTTGATCGATAACAGCACTGCACTCAGAATGAAACGATCAATATAGTTGAGATAGTTGACGGTCGTGAGAAGAGTCAGAGCCTTGCGGGCTTGTGGGTGTTGTTTTATATCCGAACCCAATGGCGCACCTGTCGTCGCCGTCATTGTCGCTGACGTCATAATGATCCCCTCCTCATGGGTTGGTGCAAAATAAATCGTCTTTGACTTCTTCGTAAAGCCTCAGACAATCGATCTGTTTTGCACTCACCCTCATTGTTCCTGTGGGGAGACTCTAAATGAACTTTGTTGGTGGAGCCAAGTGGTATTTCGTTCGAGCTAGAAATAAAATCCTATGAGTGTGTTGATTTTAGAGGTGCCAAGAACGTAATTAGCTTCTTGTGTTTCGATTTTATATTTCAAACTGTGGTATTGGCCGCCCCAATAGATGGCCCACGCGACATTTTTATTGAAATGGTAGACTGCGCCAATCGTACCATCAAATGAGACTCCCTGTTGCACTTGGATATCGGTCTGACTTTGCACTGGAACTTGTAGGCGATTGGTGAGGAAAAAATGCCAACTTTCCGAGCGGAGAATATCAAAATATCCTCCGACCGACAGCGTATTAAATTGCAGTGGCACAATAGTATAAGAGTTCGTAGCTTCCTCTTTTAGAAAGGGCATCGAGTGCATTTGGTAAGCGACTAGGAGTCGTGGAAGCCAAATATGGCCAAACAACCGAAAGTAACTGCGGAAGCGATAATCAAAACCGACTGTGGAGTAGGTCCACTGAACTTTCTTGTTAGTGAGATTTAAGGTTGTGGATTTGATGTCGGCACCATTCTGTGCCTGGTACTCAGCAGTTAAACCCACGCGTCCTAAAAGATTCACACGAAACTCTCCCCATATCGAAGGAGCACCAAAAGCCTCGTAATTGAGGGCGTCGACATTCGCCGGGGACTTCTGTTGAAAAAGTAAATAGTGAGCGCCTGCGCCAAGCCAAACACAATTCTTGCAACTCCACACTCCGGGTTTTCGTCCGGTGCGAGGTTTCGCTCGCTTGGTGGAATCTTGAGAATTTTCTGAAACATTGCCGTTTGTTTTATCGAATTCCTGTTCGAGGGATGTATCCTTTTTCTGTTTTCGGGATTCCTGGGCAATGGCTGTGAATGAAGAACAGGTGGTGAATAAAAACAGGACTAAAGTCAGATGTCGAATCATTCTGATACCTCATTACTTTAATCCTATTTTGCATGAGCAAGACTAAGTCGGCAATCACTAGTTATTCATGGCTCCAGCATCAATCCACTGTAAGAGATAAGTTTTTTCCTGGGCAGTCAGTGGAGGGGCACCGGCAGGCGGCATTGTGTTGTTATTAACTCGGCCACGCAAATTATTATTTGTGATGGCTCCTGAAACACTCGCAAATGTATCCAATTTGACTCCGCGGTTGACGTGACATCCATAACATTTTCCCAAGAATACGTTCACCCGCAGGGAGGAAAAGTTTGGAGCGAGAGGGGTGGTCACAACGCCGCCACCACCAGTGGTCTCCTCTTTGTTGAAATCAGCGATCCAGGTTTTAATTAAATCAACTTCGGCAACACTCAGCGGTTGTCCAGGAGGCATTTCGGCGCTCTGGATCATTTGGAAAAGTGGAGAAATATCGGGTTCACCTGGAATGAGGAGGCGTGTCTGGAGCAAGTAGTCCACATTGGAAATGTCGGTGATTGGGTCATTGCCCGGAACCGCATTAGCATAAGCCGCTGTTCCGGAATGACAAGCTGAACATTTTTCAGTTAACAGCGCCACGGACTTAGCTTGCGCCAGGGCATTTTCACTGGCACTTCCATCTTCATTGCTGGGATTTTTTTTCGCACAGTTCTGAAAGCTCACGAAGATCGTGAATAGAATGCCGCTATAGAGTAAAATCTTTCTGTTTCTCATTCTACGTTCTCCTCTAATTATTCTTCGCACCAGAAGTGATCCATGCTTCTACGGCTTGCACGAGGGGTTCTTCTTCCGGTCCGGTCAAGAAACCATCCAAAGGCATAGGGGTGATTGTTCCAACCTGGGGAGCATCCGCATTCATTCTTCTAAACATTTTATGATTATTAGCTGTTGGGTCTCCAGGTACAATCACACCCTTGGTGACCATGGCTCTATAGTCGGTCATGTCATAGCCACCTTGCTTATCGATACTATTATGACATCGAGCACACTTTTGTTCAAGAACGCCACCGACGCTCATCAGCTGGGTGAAGGTCGGTGCGGTACCAACAGGTGGATCATTGTAATCCGGCAAGGAAATGACTATCTGCGCATTGGCGCCAATGACCCCTCCCAACGGGTCACCGACTTTGAGTGTGAGTGTTTTGTCCACTTCGTCGCGCTCATCATCGGAGAAAATAATTTCTATATACTTCTCTGTTTCACCTGGAAGAAAAGTCAGGCTTAGTGGTGATTTAAACCGGTAGTCCCAGTTGAAACGATTCTTTCCGCCGGCACCGAGAACTCCTTTTGCAACGGTGGGAGTTTTTTCATCGCCAACCGTAGTGATTCCGACAGTCACCGGATTCGTATTGTCTCCCGAAATCGTCAACGCCACTCTATATGGAATCTCAGTGTAGCCGAGCTCTGACTTGAGAATTGTCGTGCTTGCCAGTTTAAACTGGACGGACGCAG
>JBILOD010000397.1:0-4236 GCA_044374645.1 Pseudobdellovibrionaceae bacterium
GGTTTAATATTGCTTTTGCTTTAGTTACAAAAATGGTTTTTTTAGTACTTACTTTCGCTGGATATTCCAACTTATGGCTTGCCGTTGCAGCGGATACCGGCGCATCTATACTGGTCATACTAAATTCTTTAAGATTATTAAAGCTAAAATGATTCAATAATGACTGAAGAGTAAGACCTTCCCAATGTTGGTGTCCTTAGGGGGAGGGTGCCTCTCTTAGAATACAAGAGGCACCCTTTTTAATGAAAGTTATTTGTGAATAAATAACTGCAAAAAACTACAACAGGGTGTAATTGAGAACCCCTCCCAAGGATGAGGTTTTTCTTTCAGGTTTTATTGCCGAAAGTTCGATATATGGTGAAAAGGACAGTTCTTTATTCAGGTTGAGAGTCAATCCTGGATAAGCAGAGACTCCATAATCAGTGCCCTGATTTTTCTTATAAGTCCACGATGGATTGACGGCAAGATCGATACTCAATAACTGGTTTATTTTGTAGCTACTGGAAAAATAGTGGCTTAAGGCAAGAGTCTTCTGTCCATCAGTCACGCTTTTAGTGAAATAAAATTTTGGGATCAGTAGATAAAGGAAGCTCAAGTTACCCTCATCGAAGGACGTAATTAACCTAGGAGCAAAAGCGCCATTTGAATTTTCCATTTTTGATTTTTCACTCGCAGGAATATAATAAATAACGTCCCCGGTAATCTTAAAACCGTTTTCATTTTTGTAAAATGCGGGATAGCTCAATTTAAAATATGGATCGCTCATTGCGTAAGCCGGTTCAGTATTGTTAAAATTTGAATCGGGTCTTGCTGTAAACGAAAGGCCCCAATCCGGCGTAAATTTGTGTTTCAAAGTTAAATAGTGATTGATCGACCCGCCACTAGACTCCTCAAAGGCGGGACCATTTATGTAACTCATATAACTTACCCCCCAACGGTCACGCGCAAAAAGACTGGAGGGACTTTTTGATGTAATTGAACCTGTGGTACTTACTGATTCTTGGCCAAGCGCTACTACGTGAGTTAAGAAGAGGATTGATAAAACAGATAGTTTTCTTGATATCGTGTTAATTACGGAATTCATGTCAGTTCCTTTTGAAAAAGTTTGAAAGAAAAAAAGGTGCCCAAATTGCTTAAAGAGCAATTTGGGACACAGCCATCTACTAAACGTTCTAGAAATTGCTTCCCCTGAAACGGAATTCTCTTGCAGTATTAAATTGTTTCGACGGTTCTCGACGCGGAATTGCTTCTAGCTCTTTAAGGATTTTGAAAGAGGTGACTTTTAAATTTCCTCCCCAAAAAAGAAACCGCGGTGTAATTTGTCCTTCAATTTCAACTTCAAGGATTTTATCCTTTTGGGTGTGATAATTAACAAGATCCTCACTCTCCACGATGTCGAATGACTGATTGTCGCTGTTGGAAATAAACTCCAAGTTATGGGATTGGTCAGGGCTATAGTAATGATATTCTCTTTTTTCATTTAGAAGGCCTGTCCATTTCACGGTAGCACTTTCCGAAGCGGCAAAGATTGTCTGACTTAAAATAATTCCAAAAATAAAGGCGATTGATTTAATATATTGAGATTTCATTGAGTATGTCCTTTTATGAGGTCAATCAGCTTGAACGTGCTGATTAGAGGAATTGGTAACAATCGGTGAATTGAAACCAACTCCATAGTTTTTAGTTAAATAAAGTGATACACATTCAGATTCTTAAAGTGATCTGATCGCAAATATAAAATATATGGAGTTAGAAGAGGTTAAACTTTTGGGGGGCGTTTTTTAAGTTTAGAAGGTGATGAAGTCAGCTCTTTGACCATACTGAAATAATCAAGAGACTTTTCAAATTTCAATTTTTCAAACGGCATTGGAATTTCAAAGCCACAATGACCCAAATGGCAAGAGTGATAAATAAAAGCATCTGTTGAATGTTCATGCTGAGAGCTAGCAGATAAATCTGTTTGTTCAAGATAGGTGTCTTGATTGAGAGAGCTGTTGAGTTCTAAAATAGACGAAACAGGCGGTTTTTCAAAAATATCACTCTCAGGCATTACTGCGTTTGTTAGAGTGACAATTAAAATGAGAATTGAAATCACAATCTTCATCATCTTCTGGATATGAGTAATCCTGCTCTTTGTCAATACTGAGCGCTCAGAATGATTTGGCTAACTGCAAAATGCGAATGAAGGCAAATGAAAACGGGACTTTAGTAAGAGGAGTGTTGGCTAAAGTAAATAGCAAAGATCACCCCCTCTATTTTTTGGTATGATTAGGAGAAGAAACCTAATCGGATTCCTTTTGCAGATAATTTTCGATTTCATTTCTCTGGAAATAGGTTGAGCCATTATCAAAGGAAATAAGCTGACCATCGGCTTCTTCATTTGAAGTCCACTCGGACTGCGCAAGTTCCCATGCAATTGAGTCCATCGCTTTTAGAATTGAGATCGTATCAAAACTTGCCCAAGCAACTTGAGTTGTTTCAGGATAGCAACTTCTCATGCACTCTTCAAATTCTGACTCAATATCAACTGGCGAAAGTGCTTCTTCTATTATGGCCTTTATGATCCAATCTGTTCCATATTCACATGAATTACCAGGCAACAGTCGCATGAGATCGTCGCTGCCACAGTTTGGGCAAACTCCCATGTGAGCCTCTTTATAACAAGAGTAACAAAATGGGATTGATTTTTTTAGAGCTATTTTTTTAAGTCGGTCAAAAAATTCTGAGTTCATTTTAATCTCCGTTAGTTTTGTTTATGTTCGTTCTTTCGGGGTTCCTTCACTAATCAGTGAGGAACCCGAAGTGCGAACAAAGGAACGGCGGTATAAGCCTCGACCCGACACGCGAATGCGGCAGGACTCATGACAGTCTCGTCACGCTCTTCGAGCGTGCGCTTCAACAAAGCGAGAGCTGGCGTGATGTCCGTGCGGAGGGGCGAAAAAAGGCTTATGACAGAGAGAGTGGTAATAAAAACTTATGGAGATTAAAATCACTAAAAATTGATCCATCTTAAAATGGATTTCTAAAAAAGTTCCATTTCAAGTTACAGAAATGGGAACAAGCGTATGATTGCGGCAGGCGAGAAGTGAAACAGAAATTCCCAGACAAAATCGGATCAGTAAACTTAGAGGCTTTTATGGGAATGAGCCATAGCAATTTTTTCCTGAAAGGGAGAGAATTGTTTAGTAATAAGTTGCAACTCACGGCTCAAATGGGTTTCGAATTAATACCAATTATGGGACTCGTTCTATGAATAGAAAGATAATCATCTCTTCGAATAAAAAAGTATAACAGATTTTTGGATATTTCATTTGAAAAAACGTAGGCTTATCCAAGGGTAGGGACACGCTTCTTTAAAGAGTAGACATTAAGATGTAAACTGTTATTCTTTAACTATCATGAAGTTGAGTAGTTAAATGGAGTTGTAATTAATATGCAATTTTCAGCATTTGTTTTTATTTTAATTATTTTGATGCCGTCTTTGATACATTCCGTAGTTCTTCGGTTAATGAAAATTCCCTTGAGAATTTCATTTAGTCAACCGAATCTGCCTGTTCAACTCTTTGTGTTGGGAATTCTTCTTCCCATGCCATCTTATTTTTTAGCTTTAAGTTTAACGAAATTGTTTTTTGATTTTGATAGCACAACACCGATTTTATTTTTAATTGGAGTACTGGAAACTCCAAAACAAGCAGATTTGACTACAAATTTTCCAATGTGGCTCTGTTTTATTGCGATTTATTATTGCTTTAATTTTTTGGTGGCATTTTTCTTGGGTCTACTTTTTACTTGGTCGGATACAATATCTGTATGGTTTGAAAAAATCTCAATAATAGATGAGGATAAATATGCAAATCTTCAGTCAAACAAAGTGCTGGTTGAGGTCGATATCGTAACGGTGGATGGTCAATTTATCTACTCAGGAAAGCTTGGTGGAGGGATCTCAGAAATTTACTTCTCCCAAGGTACAATTGTTTTAAGTGATGTTTTAAAAATTCCTATAAAAGAAGGTGAGTTACCAATAGAAGAATATAAGGGTATTTTAGTGGCTGAAGGAAAACTGTCATCTGCTTCTTTTTTGAAAAAAATGATTTTTCCAAAGAACAATATTTCTAATGTTAATGTTCGCGTATCTCCAAAATTCAGATATACGGATGTTCGCTTAAATTGAGAAGATGCAACGAAGGATTATAGTTCTGGACCTTGAGGTTTGGCTACCGCGGGAGGTTTCACATT
>JBILOD010000399.1:0-4232 GCA_044374645.1 Pseudobdellovibrionaceae bacterium
GCGAATTTTCTATAATCAAGCTCGAATGTCGGCATTGGGTATTTCACAAATTAGTATTGTCATGGGTAGTTGTACGGCGGGAGGTGCGTATGTTCCCGCCATGAGTGATGAAAACATTATCGTTAAAGACAACGGAACAATTTTTTTAGGGGGACCACCGTTAGTTCGTGCGGCGACCGGAGAAGTGGTTACTGCGCAAGAGTTGGGTGGCGCCGAAGTCCACTGTGAAATGAGTGGTGTTACGGATCATTTTGCTGAAGATGATGAACATGCTTTAGAAATAGCCCGATCGATTGTTGCTCACTTGAATTTACGAAAACCTGTTCAACTAAAAACCATGCCCGTGGAAGAGCCACTCTATTCTCCGATGGAGTTGTATGGAGTGATTCCCGCCGATTCGCGGCGTCCCTACGATGTGAGAGAAGTGATTGCACGCATTGTTGATGGAAGCCGTTTACATGAGTTTAAAGCGAACTTTGGAAAAACCTTGGTGACGGGCTTTGCGCATATTTGGGGAATGCCCGTCGGTATTATTGCCAACAATGGCGTGCTCTTCAGTGAGAGTGCACTGAAGGCGGCCCATTTTATTGAACTCTGTGAACAGCGGCAAATTCCACTCATCTTTTTGCAGAATATCACTGGTTTTATGGTGGGCAAAAAATATGAAAATGAGGGAATTGCTAAACACGGTGCTAAGATGGTTATGGCCGTGTCCAATGCGCGAGTCCCTAAATTCACAGTGGTGATAGGCGGAAGTTATGGAGCTGGAAATTATGGAATGTGCGGGCGGGCGTTTCAACCACGTCAACTTTGGATGTGGCCTCAAGCTCGGATTTCTGTAATGGGCGGGGAGCAGGCGGCTAATGTTTTATTGACCGTGAAATTAGATCAGATGGCGGCCCAAGGCAAATCGATGTCGGTCGACCAACATTTGGAATTTAAGCGTCCGACCTTAGAAAAATACGAAGCTGAAAGTTCGGCCTATTATTCGACAGCTCGCTTGTGGGATGATGGCATCATCGATCCTGCTGATACTCGAAGAGTTTTAGCCCTTGGGATTTCCGCAAGTCTAAATCGTTCGTGGGGAGAAAAACAACAAGGTGTCTTCCGGATGTAATGCCAAAACTTGATCCAAATGTTCATCTGAATGTTCATCCGAATTAAAATGGGGAATAGTCTGATTTTCAAGATAGAGGAAAACTCAAAATGAAATGGCTGGAATTAACAAAAATAAATTCAGTTTATAATATGACCTTAAATAGACCGGATGTGCGGAATGCGTTCAATCCGGAGGTGATTTGCGAAATCACTCAAGCCTTTAAGAATATTCCAACCGGAGTTCGAGTGATTATCCTTCGTGGGCATGGTAAGGTGTTTTGTTCGGGTGCGGATCTTGAATGGATGCGCTCAATGGTCAACTACACACTTGCAGAAAATCAGCGTGATTCATTGGAACTTTATGAAATGTTCAAAGTCATGCGCGATTGTGCCTTACCAATCATTACAGTTGTGCAAGGGGCTGCCATGGGAGGCGCACTCGGTTTGATGGCCTGTTCTGATGTTGTGTTGGCTGAGTCGACGACGCAATTTTGCTTTAGCGAGGTTCGATTGGGGTTGGCACCTGCTGTGATTAGCCGATTTATCTTAGAGAAAAGTACGCTTGCACAGGTGAATCCATGGATGATTTCGGGAAAAGTGTTTGGCGTCAGCGAAGCTAAGACAATGGGACTTGTGCAGCAATTCGGTACAAAAGATGAGATCGAAGTCTACTTAAAGGAATGGGCACAATCCTTTTTGGATGCTGCACCTGGAGCCGTCAGCGAAACCAAAAAACTTTTGCAGGGCCTGGCCATACAAAGTGAAGATGATCAGCTCGAAAGAACAACATCACTCATTGCGGCGAGACGGGTGAGCACCGAAGGCCAAGAGGGCCTCAAGTCATTTTTAGAAAAACGTCAACCAGCCTGGAAAGAGGTGTGGAAATGAAAACAAAGACTATTGAAACTCTTGCCATTGCAAATCGTGGAGAGGTGGCGGTTCGGATCATTCATGCCTGTCAGGAGATGGGAATTAAAACAGTTCTATTACATTCGGATGCGGATATTCGCACCAGAGCCTATCGGATGGCTGATAAAAAAATCTGTATCGGACCTGCGCCAACAGCGGAGAGTTACCTTTCCATAGAACGTAACATTCAGGGCGCTAAAGCGGGTGGGGCCGATGCCATCCATCCGGGATTTGGTTTTTTATCGGAGAACGCAGAGTTTGCGGAGGCCTGTGAGCAAGCGGGTTTGATTTTTGTCGGACCGTCAGCGCATTCCATCCGAACCTTGGGAGACAAAGTTCGCAGTAAAGATATCGCCAAGAAATTGAAGGTGCCATTGGTTCCGGGTTATGAAGGAGAGCAACAAGACGTGCCCAACTTAGTGCGTGAGGCCGAGGTGATTGGATTGCCTGTCATTGTTAAAGCTGCTGCCGGTGGTGGCGGTCGTGGAATGAAGGTCATCCGTCGGATCGAAGAAGCCCGCGAACTGATCGAATCCGCCCAACGCGAAGCTCAAGCAGCGTTTGGGTCTTCCAAAGTTTTTTTAGAAAAATATTTAGAAAGAGCGAAGCATATTGAATTCCAGATTTTTGCTGATGCGACGGGACAGGTGCAACATCTCAATGAGCGCGAGTGCTCAGTGCAACGTCGTCATCAAAAAATCATCGAAGAAGCCCCATCGCCCTCATTGTCTCTCGGTTTGCGAAAAGAGATGGGTGAGGCCGCAGTGGCACTCGTCGCAGATGTAGGATACCGAGGAGCAGGAACGGTTGAGTTTTTGCTCCAGGATGGAAAATTTTATTTCATGGAGATGAACACTCGCTTGCAAGTAGAGCATCCCGTCACCGAAATGGTAATGGGGATTGATTTGGTCAAGGCTCAATTGCTTACGGCCCAGGGTAAACCGGTCGGTTTTGCATCGGCCGGCGCCGCGTTGGTGCCTCGCGGTCATAGCATTGAATGTCGTCTGTATGCTGAAAATCCTTTTCAAGGTGGCGTGCCCTCAACAGGCCTGCTCGGCACTTTAGTTTGGCCAGAAGCTTTTGGGCGTCGTTATGAATTTGGCTTTGAAGAGGGGGATGAGATCACCCCTTACTATGACCCAATGATTGCCAAACTCATTGTGTGGGATGAATCCCGAGAGCTTGCTATTCAGAAAATGTTAAAAGTTTTGAGAGAGTGTGTGGTTTTTGGAGTTCACACCAATATTCCATTACTGTCGAAAATTATTTCTCATCCGGAATTTGTGGATGGTTCGATGACAACCCGATTTTTTGAAAAGCATTTTTCAGAGCCATTGAGTGCACCTGTTTTATCTGCGACGACTCAAACATTCATTGAACAGGCGCAGCGGCGATTACAAACATCAAATGAGTCAGGTGCAGTTGCAGCCGATATGGGGCCATGGAATAGTTTTTGGAGGGGCGTATGAGTCAGAAGTTAACAATTGAGGTCAATGGCAAAAAATTAGAAGGTTATGCCCAGCTCATCCAGGGAAAACTTTGGATTCATCACGAAGGTCAAACCACCTGCATTGAGACTTCAAAGGGATCTCGGCGGCGACGATTCGCGGAAGGAAAATCATCACCCGCTCTAATTGTGGCTCCGATGCCAGGAAAGATCACAAAAATTGCCGTTGAACTTGAGCAATCCATAGAGATTGGGCAGCCCATCGTGGTTATGGAAGCAATGAAAATGGAATATACTCTGAAGAGCGAGATGGCCACTTCTGTTGAAAAGATTGAAGTGAAGGTGGGGGATCAAGTTCAGCTGGGTCAACTTCTTGTGAAACTCAAAGAGAGTTAATACTCAGGTCGATAAGACTCAACTTATTTAAACAAGGATGTTAGTGATGACGAATAAAGATGTCCGCATTGTTGAAGTTGGACTGCGAGATGGTTTGCAAAATGAGACTGTCACAGTGTCGGTGGAAACACGCCATGAACTTCTGCAAAGACTGATTCATGCCGGGCTTCGAAGCATTGAAGCTGGATCGTTTGTTAGTCCCAAATGGGTACCGGCGATGGCTGCCTCAGAAGAATTATTTCGTCGGGCCTTTATTGACTCACAGACTTCCAGTTATCCTCAAGATGTTAAATTATCGGCCTTGGTGCCCAATGAAAAGGGGATGGAATTGGTCCTTCGTCATGGGGTCAAAGAAATCGCTGTATTTGCCGCATGCTCTGAG
>JBILOD010000437.1:0-3853 GCA_044374645.1 Pseudobdellovibrionaceae bacterium
TAGGTATCTGATTTCGTTAAGCATCCTGCTCTGTTACTTCTAACGAAGCAGTGCAACAAATACTTCGAGTGTGGATAAAACTCAAAGTAAAAATTGCGCAACCAACGCATTATCCTCTGTCAACGCCCACCGCAGCGACTTTTACGAGGTACTGCGTTGCACCTTTTATTATTCTCCTAAAATCACTTCTCGAGCCACTCGCTCGTAATTTTCGTCGATGTTATCGGTTCGAATCATTGTCTGTCCAATAGCATTGCCGTCAGAATTCACAGCTAATAGTCGGTATTGACCTGGCAAAACCGCTACGAAACGTTTTTCGGGGCTGATATTTTTAGGAAACAAAGGTGCTGCCACCAAATATCGGCGATGACTAAAGTCAATCCAATTTCCAGGAGATCCAACCCAGCGTTGGTGCCAAAGTGCTTGTGACGAACTTTGAGCATCGGTGCGCGGAAATTGGAAAACTTTCATGGGTTTGCCTGACGGCACTTGCTCTGAAGTGCCTTCCGCATTTTCATTTTCAACAAACACCGGCAACTCGAGGTACTCAGCCATGCCAATGACTTCGCTCAAACTCTCGCAGTATTTTGCAACCTCCGGCGCAACATCACCCACCTTACCAGAGGTGATTGAATCACAAAAATCAGTGTTCAAGCGTTGAACAACATCAAATTGATTGATACCAGGTACATAGAAATTCTTGGCGCTGGCCGGAGTTTGTTTGATCAAGGCTTGTCCATTATGAAAGCTCTGAGACAAAATTTTGTTCTGCTCTACAACACTACTCATGTCGCGATAAACAAACACTTCTTCGGCCTCTGCGAACTTTTCTGGAATTTCGATCTTTTCTAAGAAGACTGCCACTGGGGCACATTCGCCAAGCTCATCTTCGGTGCACTTGACCCCCAACCATCCAGGCAACATTGAGTTTTCGGCACCAAGAATGTAATGGCCTTGCGGCAACATCACTTCTTCATTCACCTGAAAACGATATTCTTCGCGGGTTTCTTTACCCTCGACAGATTCTTCCACACAACCTTTGTAAGGCCATACCACACAGCGAATCGCCACAACGTTGCCGAACAACTGTGTGGGACCAAGGTTACCACGAATTTGCACTGGCACCATTTTTTCATTGATGACAGCGGACAACACGGGAGTCACCGGGGTTCCTTCGCCGCGATTTTTCAGGATGCCCAATAGGCGAGCATCTTGTTTGTATTTATCTTGCACAAATCGAACGGCACCTTTGTCATCAATATCCGCTGTCAAATAGGCCGTATAGAGCGGCAAGGGGTTCTCTACCGCGATACCAATGGGATTGATCACCTTCGCAGGATCAGCCACCTTAGCCACTCGACTCATCAAGATGGACTCATTGAAAGTCGTGCCAATCGGCAACTCTTGACCGTTCGCTGCCTTCCAGCCGCTGGCGAGAGGAACAACTTGATCTTTCAGGAGATAAGAAGCCAACTCCATCGGTTTTTGCAAACGAACACAACCAGAGCTTCTGAGGCGGGGACCTGTTTCATTAAACAAATTTCGTTCGTCGGTATCATGCAAATAAATGGAATAACCATTCGTCAGGGGAAACTTCACAATACCCAAAACGTTCCCGGGTCCCGCTTGCTGTTGGAGAGTGTACGGAAAATGCTCGCGACTTAAAGAAGTCCAATCTATGGTCGAGACATCATCAATCGGTTTGGTGGAACCGGCTGCGAAAACTCGAATGCGATTACGCGCTAAAAATCCAAGGTCGTTTTTGATTTTTGGAAGTTTATCCCAAATCGCTAGATTGAGCGGCACGGTCCATGTTGGATTCAACTCCACCCGTTTCATTGAGTCAATCATCATGGGAGTTCTTCGTACAGGCCGGCCATTGATGGTTTTCATGGCCAAAACTACAGCACCTTTCTCCACCACTTTCAATTCGGTCATGGCGAGGTTCACAAGCGCATATCGATCACCTAGGTCGCTAGGAAGCCAACGCAATTTCTCCATGGTTGCAGCGATCTTATTGAGTTGATCCTGAGTGAACGCCACTTTCGCAGCCCGTAGCTGGGCTTTCAAAGTTTGGTACAGGGGCACTTTAGGCTCGAATTGGATCAAGCCGGCCTCGATGTTCTCAGCGCTGCCTCCGAGAACGGCAATGAGCTTTTGAAGCTCTGTGGCTCCAAACGCTTTGCGAGTGAGTTTGATATCATCATCGACTAGTGTCGGATCAACCTGGCCAATGTTCACCGAGCGTACGAATCGAACCAAGGTCTCTGTCACTCCCAGTTCAAAATCGATGGCACTCAGTCCTTTGCCAGTTTTATAAAATGCTTCAAGGCGAGGATGCCAATAATCTTTTGGTTCCATGCCGTGCTGGCTTGCCTGCTGCAAAATCGAACGCACAACGACGAGCCGGGGCGTTGCACGACCATCAGCGGCCAACCACAATGGTTCGAAACCGCGAGGTTGGTAGATCTGCTTGAGCTGTAATGGTTCATAGACAACACCACCATCGATGTTTAGCTTTGCCAAACGGCCTGCGGGCCGATCAAGCACCGCGGACAAATTCATTGCATTCACTGGGGCCGAATAACCTGGGGTCTGAATCAGGAGGGAGGCGACGAACAAACTGACCAGGGCTGGTGCCGCGAATCTTTTTACGGAATTTTTTGTTATTCTCTGTTGCCACTCAAACGTCATGAACGCACTCCTTGTAACCCATATGCAGAGCGTTTCTATACGACAAATCCCGACTTTGCTCAATGCTTCACCAAAAAAACACTCAACACAGGCTATTTAGTACCGTAAAACGGAATAAAAATTGTCCTTCAATCATTTTCTCCGAGGGCAAATCTTGTCACCACTTTGAAGGGATTTCTTTTTCTTTCATGACTTGTCGTCAATGGCAGGGAGTGAAATCCAGACCATACACTATTCCACCCTTGCGGTTTGCAGCATCCAGCGAGTCCAGTGCCAACATTGTAGCTTCACCTTGTGGGTTCGTTCGTGTCGTCAATCGAATGGCCACATTCAAATTGAGTTTGCCGGTGCAATTGGATTTATGGCGTTCGCGCATTGGTACGACTTCTGAGAGAGTAAACACGTCATTGATCGGTCCCTTGAACTTTCGCTCAAAATGGCGTACTGGTTTTTGATCCAAATAGAAATCTGAAGACATATGATTAAATATATTTTGCTTTTCGCCGAATACAAAACCGCGATAATCCACTTGGGCCACGGCTAGGTTCTCCCCTGCTGGCAATTCGATTTGCAAAGTGAAGGAACAGGTTTTGGTTTCCTCGCGTCGGGTCGTTGCTCCACCTGACTCCACTACCAATTGATCAAATAAAACGCTCAAGGCCCTACTATCGGGACTGATGGTAAAATTGAGACTATTTGCATTGGGACAGCCATCGCCACTTGCGGTGATCTTCCCCAAACGTACCCGTCCTGCGTGCGCTTGGCATGCCATCAGAACTACAAATAACAAAAATAGAAATGGCCTCATGATGTTCCCCCGGTAATATCGGTGTCAAAACAACACCGAATTGACTCTTGAACATCGATCAATGCAGTCAACGTGCCAACGGCAAAGTCGTCATTTGGGCATGACATCTCATTAAGTTTTATTTAGAAAGGCCGAGAAAGGAATTGAGTTGTGAGAATGTCATTTCTAACCCACTCTCATCCAAAGTCTAAGAGGAATTGGATTCCTCCCTTCGACGTTGGCCGAAGGGAGCCATTGAAATACTTAAAGTAGAAAAAACAACTGAGCTCAATATGATCTTTTTGAAATGCTACGAAGAATCTGCTGAAAAAGAGTCAAATTCAAGGCGGCAAGCTTCAAATCGAACGAGGC
>JBILOD010000557.1:0-2852 GCA_044374645.1 Pseudobdellovibrionaceae bacterium
TAGAAGCAAAAACCTGGTGAACTCTTTCACGCAGCCAACGATGCTCTTGATCATTGTTGTTACGAGCATGCCAAACCTGTACCACTTTGATCGGGGGAATTGCGATGGGTACGTCAAATGAAGTGACCGGAAAAAACTCCTCCAATTTCTTTATCATGCTGGCTGGACCCGTCAAAACACAGTCACTTTCTAAGATACCCCACACAGATGAAAAAAAACCACTCGTTCCTGCTACTACGTTTCTTTTTATTTTTTGTTTACTCAAGAGCTGGTCAATCTTTGATCCAAATTCTCCCCCTGGGGCTATCAGAATGTGCTCCGCAGCACAATAGTCTGCAAGGGTCCAACTTCTTCGAATCTTTGGGTGAGAACTCCGAATACAGCAGCGGAATCCATCACTAAATAGTGCTTGTCGATAAAATCCATCAGGTAGTTCACCGAAAAATCCAGCAATGGCGAGGTCGCAACTTCCCGACTCCAACTCTTCCACGGGAAGATTGAACGCCAGAGAACGGAACATTAGTTTCGCCTTTGGAGCGGAACTTTGAAAGGTGTCTAAAATTCCGCCAATCAGAAGTTGTTCGACTAAGTCTGTTGTGCGAATCTTAAAAGTCCGCTCCATTTGAAAGGGATCAAATCTCTTTTCTTGAAGGACCTCCGTCTGTATTTTTTCAAGAATTTCTTTGATGGGCCGACTGAGTTTTTTACCGACAGGGGTGGGCACCATTTGGCTAGAGGTCTTAACAAAGAGTGGGTCATTCAAAGATTCGCGCAGTCGATTCAACGCATGGCTGACGGCTGGCTGGGTTAAATTCAATGCCTCCGCAGCCCTGGTTATATGGCGAAACTCATCTACCGCCACAAAGACCTTTAACAAATTGAGGTCGAGTCCATTAATGTCCATTAGGTTTTTCATATATATGAATATTGTTCATTATTCCTATAATGACAATGCATTTCATTTATCACCGGAAATCTCCTAATTTCGCTAAAAACAACCAAACAGGAGATCTCCAAATGCCTAAAATCGTAAGTTTAGTAAACCTAATATTAATCACCCTAATGGTAAGCTCGAGCTTTGCTAGTGTTGACCCAACACACTCAGTGCATGAAGTCTGGAACCATCATATCGACGCATGGGTCTCGCGTGACCTCGACAGAATTGTTGAGGACTACACCGATGACTCAACGATGATTGTGAATGGCGAAATATTTGTTGGAAAAAAAGAGATCCGACAAGTTTTTCAGAACTTATTTGTAATCTTTGATCAAGGAAGCAACAAGATCGATCCAGTTGTTACCAAGGACCGCCTTGTTTATATTACTTGGCAATTTCAACCGGAGGGAGACGAAGAATATTGTGGAACTGATACTTTTATAATCGAGGATGGAAAAATCGCGATTCAGACCATTGCATCACCACTCTATAAGAGGTATCCACTGACCCTTGACTCAGAGCATCATGCGACAGGGCCTGAGGCACTTTTCTCCAAAAACAAAGCAACCTCCGACAAACCTTAATTTTGCGTTCCGCCATAAATCGGAACAGAATTGTTCCGATTTAGTTGAATCTTTGATTATAGGTTTATACGTTAGACCGCATGAATGACACCAGCTTTGATTACCGCAACGAACTTAGATGCCTGCTATCAGAACGCCAACGTCGCAATAGTCGCTATTCCCTGAGAGCCATGGCTAAGGATTTGCGCATCAGCCTCACGGCACTCCACGGTGTACTTGCCGGGCAACGTCACCTTTCCAAAAAAAACTTACAAGCGGTAGCACAACGCTTGGAGTGGTCACTTGATAAAACTGAGTTCGCGCTTGCGACCACGCAGACACTCCTTGATCCAACCGAAGATCGTCTTGATGAGGACCAGTTTCGTACTATTGCAGACTGGATTCATCTTGCGATTCTGAATCTTGCAAGAATTCCAAAAATCAAAATGGATTCTATCCCCGCACGACTCGGACTCACAGAGGAAGAGTGTTTTCAGGCCGTCGATCGTTTGCAGCGTTTGGGATTAATTACAATAGACGATGGCTATATCGAACGTTGCTCACCGTCGTTCGGCACGACCAATGACATTCCTTCGGCGGCCATTCGTTCCTTTCATCACAACAATCTGATTCGTGCCCAAAAGGCCTTGGATGAACTGTCAGTTGATCAACGGCACTTTATGACCATTGCAGCCCCCTCCAATCAAAAAAAGCTCAAAGACCTTAAATTACGAATTGAGGAGTTCCGAAAGGAAGCTTTGAATATTCTGTCTACTCCCAACCCTGACCAAGTGTATTTCCTCAACATACAAGCTTTTCCGGTTACGAGCTTGGAGGAAGTATGAGTTTTTTGTTTTTAGCTATGATGGCCTATGGATTTGCCGGCGGTGATTTTGTTGGCAATGGTGCCAGCTTATCAGAAAATCGTATTTTAATGGCTTCTGAAAATCTGGAAACCTATTTGATTGCAAGCTTGCGGGATAAAAAGAACCCACTGCAAAAGCAAGAGCGAGATTTGATTTCGAAAATTCTCAAGTCTGTGCCGCAAGAACGCATTCAAAACCCCCGACTTATAGAATTCGAACCACAATCAGACCGTTTCTTCATCGAAGGCCACTTTAAAGTGGCCGCCACGGAACTGGTTCCTGGAAGCACGATTTATTTTAATCAGGATTTGCTGCAAAGACTCGATGATCAAAATAAGATGGTCGAACTTTCAATGATGGAAGCCATTTCACTTCTGGTGCATGAATTTGGACATCACCAAGGAATCACTGACCATACCTACCTGGATCTTCTAGGAGCCAAGGTTGGCGATCATTCGCGGTTCCAAGAGTATTGGATTCCACTTT
>JBILOD010000060.1:0-11599 GCA_044374645.1 Pseudobdellovibrionaceae bacterium
GGAATTTGCGCACTTCCAATTTCTCGAAGAGAAAGCACTACCAACGCTGATTCCCATCATTCGCAAACGAGCCGACAAGAAGCTTCGAATCTGGTCTGCAGCCTGTTCAAAAGGGCATTAAGTCTACTCCCTCGCTATGTTTCTTGATTTCACACTAAAGCAGTTAGCTCCAGACTTATCCTATAGTATTCTGGGCAGTGATATCGATCACGAGTCCCTCGCTTTCGCACAGAACGGCGTGTACACGCGCAAGGAAATCAAAGAGGTTCCGCTCGCTTACTTAGGCGACCACTGGGCTCGAGGCACCGGGGAAATTGCAGATTATGTCAAAGCCAAAAATACTTTGCGCCAAAACGTCCAATGGCAACAGTTCAACTTACTAACTCTACCGCAGAATTTCGCATCTAAGTTTGATCATATATTTTGTCGAAATGTTTTTATCTACTTTAATCCGAGCCAAATAAAACAGTCGAGCATCGATCTCATCAAACACTTAGAACCACATGGCTTCTACTTTACTGGTCTCTCCGAAAGTTTGAATGGTTTGAATCTTCCCCTGGCCAGCCAAGGACCCTCTATTTTTCGACACCAATCAATTGTCGATGCCGAAAAGGCCCCGCCCATGCCACTCGCAAAGCCTGGCAGCAGTTCTGGCAGCAGTCCTGCCGCCAAGATGCCTTCGACAACCCCAGCGACTCCCGCCATACCTAAAACTAAAGAGGTACTGCGTGTCCTGTGTGTCGACGACAGCCCTAGCATTTTAACACTCCTCAAGCGCGTTCTCACCAAAGAGGATGGTTTTGAAGTAGTAGGGACTGCAGCCAATGGAATCGAAGCCGCCACTAAGCTGAAAGAACTTAAACCAGACATCATGACTCTGGATATCCATATGCCATCCCAAACAGGAATTGAGTATCTGCAAAAGAACTACAATGGCGACCATCCACCTGTTGTGATGGTATCAAGCGTATCCCGTGAAGAATCGGACTTGGCCATCAAGGCCATGCATTTGGGTGCGAGTGATTACGTCGAAAAACCAGCTCTGGCAAATCTGCGCGAAGTTTCTGACGAGATTAAGCGTAAGCTTCGAAGTGCCTACCGAAACCAAGTGGTCTATCATCAGAAAACCAATCTCCAGTTGGATGATTCATTTAAACGAACAGTCCAGATCACTAACCCACAAAATTTTGTACGGCTGATTGTTGGACAATTATCGGACAAAAATAAAATCCAAAGCCTCATTAAAGAACTTGGCCGTGGCCAGCCTCCCACTTTCATTTTACTCGATGGCGCCAAGGATACACTAGAGGGCTTTGCCGCGAATATGAACTTTCCAAGTCGTACCGTTTCGGAGTGGCCGTCATCGCCTTTAAAGGCGGATGAGCTTTACGTTGCTGATGCCAAAAAATTTGCTGCTAATCTCCCGAAAAAAAACAAGTCTATCCCTGCCTCCATTCTAGTCATGGGAGAGGTGTCACCATCTCTGAAGGACCTCCTTGAAGGGTGGACTAAAGCACAAGTTCTTGTCGAAGACCTGGGACCAAAGCAAAATGGGCACAGTCCATTCAAAAATATTCAATCTGACATTGTTCCAGCAACCAGTTTTGCCTACATGTCGTGTGAATTCTTGGGGAGGCCAAAGTGACCTCTAGCATCAAGAGACCCATTCCCTACGAACTATTGCAAGGGCCTGGACCCCATCATTTCAAATTCGAGAGCGGAATATTCGTTGTTTTAACCGACTCACAGTCCATTGGGTTTTTTGTTGACGATAGCAGTTACTCTGAAGACAAAGTGAGTTCAACACTGCAAAACATTCAAGGTGCTTCACCAAAAACAATTCAAGAAATAAAAATTATTGGATCTCTTGAACTGATCCAAAAACTGAGCCCTTTCTTTAAAAAATATGGGCCAGTTAAAACCGTACCCAAAGAGGGATGCCATGAAGTTCTTTTTTATCCAAAAGAAAATAGGACTCGTCTAGCCGCAATCCCATCCAATAATACTAAGGAATCTTCACTGGGTGTCGGCGCGAAATCAGTTTCGGCCGACAAACTCGTCGGCTCTTCGAAAAAAGAAAAAATCAAGGTCCTTATTGTTGATGATTCTAAAACCATCCGTATGTTGCTAAAGAAAATTTTTGCACAGTCCGACCGCATCGAGATTGTCGCCGATACAGGTGAACCCTTAGAAGTTCTCCAGCTGATTAGTGAAAAACGGCCAGACGTAATTACTCTCGACATCCATATGCCAAAAATGGATGGACTCACTCTGCTGACAAAATACATTCCACAATATCCCATTCCGACTGTAATGATCACTTCAATTAGCATGGAAGAAGGTCCCACTGTACTCAACGCCCTCGAAGCTGGTGCGGTTGACTATATTAAAAAGCCCGAGATGAATGAACTCACCGAAGCTAGTGATCTGATTATCGATAAAGTCATTTCAGCAGCAGCATCTCGAGTGACCGTCCATCGCAAGTCACAAACAAGAGTCCAGGACCTCTCTCATTTAAGTCTTGATAACGATGCCTTTATTGCGATTGGAGCGTCTACTGGTGGTACGGAGGCCTTGCGTGTTCTTCTGACTCAGTTACCTCCCGAAATTCCACCCATCCTCATTGTACAACATATTCCTGCTGGTTTTTCTAATGCTTTTGCTAAACGCCTCAACAGTTTGTGTCCCTTTGAGGTCGTCGAGGCAAAAGACCAAGATGAAATCATTAAAAATCGAGTTCTCATTGCTCCCGGAGGCAAACAAATGCGTGCGGTTTGCCGGGGCCGAAAGTGGTTTGTAGTGATTGAAGACACTCCACCAGTAAACCGTCATAAACCATCGGTCGATCATCTCTTTAATTCATTGACAGAGTTTGAATTCAAAAAGCCCGTTGGCATTATTCTGACTGGCATGGGTGGCGATGGGGCGAAAGGTCTCCTCAATCTCAAAAACAAGGGTTGGATGACAATTGCCCAAAATAAAGAGAGTTGTGTGGTCTTCGGTATGCCGGCGGTCGCGATTGACTTAGGAGCTGCTCAACATGTATGTCATTTAAATGATATTGCAGCAAAAATTCATCAACTTATACCTGGCCGAAAAACAGCATAATCACATTCTATTTAGGCAAAGAGGAGCGCTTTTTCTATGACGCCTAAATATTTGGATCCCAAACTCCGTGAATTAGTAAAACTCACTGTTTCCATTTTGGGCGAAGTCATTCAGAGAAATCTCGGGGCCTCGCTCTATCAGCAGATTGAGCAAATTCGCCGCGATATGACTCTTCTTCGCAGAGGGACTCACCAATCGAAGGTTGATCGGCTAGAAAAAACCTATTCGACTCTGGCCGCTCTATCTAGCGCCGATCAGTTTTACGTGGCACATGCTTTTGCCCTCATGCTTGAAGTCATGAACACCTGTGAAAATGCCTTCCGAACCCACATCATTAAATCACGTCGCCCCCAACCGCACTCTGAGCGAGTGGAAGGCATTTTTTATGTTCTTACGGCTCACCCAACGGAAGCCCGCTCACCCGAAAACATTGCGATTTTTTCAGAACTACAATCACTTTTGGTTGAAAGCTTGGATTCATTTTACCCCTGGCACAAAGAGTCCATTCAAAGTGTGATTGAAAAGGCATGGCACACACCTATCACTCGGCAGCGCAAACCTCAGGTCTCCGATGAAGCTGAATATATTTATTCGATTGTATTGAATCCCCTCATTTTGAATTCATTGCTGAAAGTGAATCAGGAAATTGCACCACTTTATTTGCGAAGTTGGGTCGGTGGCGACAAAGATGGTCACCCCGGTGTGAATGCCGACACTATGATCAACAGTTTATCGCAGTCACGAAAACGGCTGATGCAGTTTCTCAACGAGCGATTCAAAAAAATTGATTCCGATTTGCACCTTCTAAAGCAAAAGAGCCTACAACAGAAGTGCAAACGAATTGCCAAAAAGTTTCAAGGATTAAAGACGGTAGCGGCGCGAGACGCTCAAAAACTTTCGGAACTCCGGGGACAACTTCATCAGCTCTTCATGGCCTATCAGTCCATTTTTGGAGCCCTCTTACCAGCGATGACACAGATTGAGCAGCTCTTTAAGGTTTTTCCTGGTTTGGTCGTGCCACTCGAACTCCGTGAGTCCTCGGATCTTGTGGTGGCAGCCGCAGCTACTCAAAAACTACAACCTATTTCTGAAATGCTACATCGATTGGAATCGATATCCAGAGGTGAAAATCCTCGTTTGTACGTGCGAGGTTTGATTATAAGTATGTGTGGCTCTATGGAGCATATTGATTGCGGATTGCAATTAGTAAAACGATTTTTTGCAGCACCCAAACTTCCAGTGATTCCGCTCTTTGAGCAGGAGTCTGCGCTCAAACTGAGTGCCTCCTTGGTCAATTCAATGTTGCAACACCCGTTTGTTAAATCCGGTATCAAAGAGTACTGGCACAATCGTCTCGAGATAATGTTGGGTTATTCGGATTCGGCAAAAGAAGTCGGCGCTTTACAGAGTCGCCTGTTGATTTCGGACACCGTACAAAAAATCGAAAAGCTCTGCTTCAAGGCTAAAGTGAACCCTGTCTTCTTTCACGGCTCTGGCGGAAGCGTTGATCGTGGTGGTGGTTCGATACAAGAACAAACCGCTTGGCTCTCTAAAGCAGGGCTTAATCTTTTTAAGGCTACTGTCCAAGGTGAGATGGTCGAGCGCACATTTTCAAGCCCAGAGATTTTTCGTTCCGGTGTCGATCATCTTGCAGACCAAATCTCATTGGCCTACCATACTCCAAAAGCCCGGCGACGACCCGTAATTCGATCTGAAGTATTGCCAGTCTTTGCCGCTCACGTCAGCGAACATTATAAAGCGGCGATACGTTCTCCAGAATTTTTAGAGGTCGTTCATAAAGCCACACCTTATCGGTTTTTGAGTGCACTCAAACTTGGATCGCGCCCAAGCCGCCGCGGAAAAGTGACGAATGTTCTGAATCTACGAGCTATCCCTTGGGTTTTATGCTGGACGCAAACACGAATCCTTTTCCCCGTTTGGTGGGGCACGGGGTCTGCTTGGAAACAGGCAAGTCCATCCCAAAAACGCACGCTACAAAAAGAATTTCGATCAAATCCTCTCTTCCGCAGTTACGTCAAAGTACTTGGATTCACCTTAGCCAAGGTTGAACTTCCAATTTGGGAGATGTATTTGCGAAAGAGTGGCATTTCTAAATCTGGAGTCGATTCACTCTCCAAAGCTTTTATCAAGGAGTACCAGGCCTCTGTTGATTTTGTTCTCGCCGTGACCAAAGAAAAAAGCTTACTCTGGTATCGACCGTGGCTCAGCGAGAGTATTCATTTACGGTCTCCTATGATTCACCCACTGAATCTTTTGCAAATGATCATCATGGAAACCAATAACCCTGCAATGATGCGAGAGACAGTCGCTGGCATCGCCAACGGCATGCTGACGACCGGTTAGAAATTGCGCAAGAACTGGCACTTCTCTTCAATGTTGTGGGCAAAAGGCCCCAAACACTGAAGGTGCTTTGACGAAAAATTAAGGATCCTTTAGGTTGACTGTCATCCATTCGAAATGGCTTCTCTTGCACAAAAGGTCTTTCATATGCTCTCATATTTAAATCGCGAAAATACCATTGCCCCCGCCAACTACAACCGCTGGCTTATACCCCCTGCGGCTCTTGCCATCCACTTGTCCATTGGGCAAGCCTACTCTTTCAGTGTCTTCAATATTCCGCTCACGCAACTCATAGGTGTGGATCACGCTGATCCCGCTGACTGGAAACTTTCAACAGTCACCTGGATTTTCTCTCTCGCTTTTGTCATGCTGGGTCTCTCTGCCGCCGTCTTTGGTAAATGGCTCGAAAAAGTGGGTCCCCGCAAAGCCATGTTTGCCTCCACCCTTTGTTTCTCCGGGGGCTTTTTTATTTCCGCTTTGGGCATTCACCTCCATCAAATAGCACTTATTTACCTTGGCTATGGTTTGCTGGGCGGAATCGGCCTGGGGCTTGGTTATATTTCACCCGTTTCAACACTGATGAAATGGTTTCCCGACAAGCCTGGAATGGCTACTGGTTTAGCCATCATGGGCTTCGGCGGTGGTGCAATGATTGGCTCCCCACTGGCGCTGGCCCTCATGAACCATTTTCAATCATCCGTCTCTAACGGAGTACTTCCTACTTTTCTCACAATGGGGGCGATCTACTTGGTAATGATGTCTTTTGGAGTGATTAACATCAGGATTCCCCAGAGTCTTGTTGCGACAAACATAAACACTGGCTCCTCCGTTGACCAAAGTAAGACAGGTATGAGCGTTGAGGACGCCATTCGCACCCGACAGTTTTGGCTATTGTGGGTGGTTCTTTGCACCAATGTCACTGCGGGCATTGCAGTGCTCTCACAAGCGTCTCCCATGATCCAAGAGATGTTCACTGGATTAGTCACTCCGGCTGCAGCAGCAGGTTTTGTGGGCCTATTGAGCATCTTCAATCTCGGAGGCCGATTCTTGTGGTCCTCATTTTCAGATAGGCTTGGTCGCAAACTCACCTATACTATTTATTTCGGGCTTGGATTATTCTTATACAGCGTCCTCCCAACCTTGGGTAAGAATCACCAATTGGTTCTCTTTGTACTTACCTGTTGTTTCATTATTAGTATGTATGGTGGTGGGTTCGCCACTATTCCGGCATACCTGAAAGATATTTTTGGGCTTTACAATGTGGGCGCCATTCATGGACGATTGCTGACAGCCTGGTCCACGGCTGGCGTTTTGGGACCTGCTTTGATCACTTATGTTAAAGAACAACAACTGGCTCGTGGAGTCCCGCTGGCAGAGAGTTATTCGTTTACGATCTATCTGATGCTCGGTGTCCTCTTGATTGGGTTTATCGCTAACCGAATGGTGAAATCCCTTGGCCCAGCAACAATTGCTTCTAAATGATTGCTATTTGATTGGAGTTTTTATGTCAGACAATGCTCGCCTTATCTTTAGCTGGACGTTTGTTTTAATTCCCCTAAGCTGGGGAGTTTACGAAGTGTTTATAAAGTCGTTGGCACTTTTCAACTAATGGGTCGGAGAAAAACTCTAATCAGTGAAGTGAAAAAGGATGTCTAATGTCAATGATACCCTTCGATTTGAATTTGATCACGAACTTTCGCGCTTTGGTTTTTGATCTCGATGGCACCCTTGTCGATTCGATGCCCGCGCACAATAGAGCTTGGCAACAAGTTCTTTCAGATTGTGGGGCCTTAGTCACTGAACAGGAGCTTTATCAGCTGGCCGGAACTCCCAACATGGCCACCGCAAAAATTTTTATTGAGCGTTTTCAACTCACCGCAACCCCTGAGGATATTGTCACTGAAAAAGAATCTTTGTTCGAGAAGTCATTGGGGTCTTTGAGAGTGATACCCTCTGTAGCCGCAATTGCAGAGCAGTTTTATTCTGAAAAACCTCTCGCGATTGTTTCTGGAAGTACTCGCAGCCGAATTACAGAGACCTTAGCGGCAACGGGACTCTCGCACCTCTTTCAAAGAATCGTTTCGTGTGAAGATACACCCGAAGGCAAACCACATCCTGCGCCATTTCTGTTAGGTGCAAAACTCCTGAAGGCGCCGCCCCACGAGTGTCTTGTATTTGAGGACGGAGAGGCTGGGATCATTGGGGCCATCGCTGCCCAAATGAGTGTCGTTTATGTAAAGCAAGGTCAACTCTTTGAACGCTCGATAACTCAAGCGAGAGTTTGATGAAGACGAACGACACTTTCTAGGGCATACCGGAAATATGAAAAAAGCATTAAAAAGTGGATTCTTTAATTTCGCTGGGGGAATCTTTCTTATATTGGGAGTGGCTGGAATCTTTTTACCCCTCTTACCCGCAACACCATTTCTTCTACTGGCCGCATTCTGTTTTTCAAAGGGTTCGCCCCATTTTCACCATTGGCTATTAAATCACCGATTTTTGGGTCCACCCATCAACGATTGGGAGAACAAAGGTATCATTCGTAAACCAGCAAAGATCGTAGCGAGCCTTATGTTCCTGGTGAGTGCCGTGTTCATGTTGCCTAACCCCACCATTCCCTTAGTTGGTAAAATCAGCTTTGTGCTCTTGGCCATATCTGTATTGACGTTTATTTGGACTCGCCCTATTAAATAGATTCTATTCGGAGGATGTGCTAATGGCGCCAAAACTAGGGAAAGCGGGTCCAAGAAAAAAGCTGGATCTGAATCCGATCTATGATCAAGTATCTCAGCTACTTCTAGTTAAAAATCCAGAACAAATCAGTTTCTCAATGGTTGCACAAAAAACCAAAGTCCCCCGCACGACACTCTACTATTACTTCGGCTCCGATGTTCAGGCCCTCATCCTTCAATCTGTCCGCCATACATTGGGTTCATTTCTGCAAATCTTGGAAAGCGATGGCGATTTAAAAAAAGAAACCTTCGATTCTTGGGATCAGCTACAAACCGCGCGATTCTTGAGGGCCATTAAAACGGTTTTGGCCTTCCCGACAGGGCTCAAGCTGTACTTGCGGTACTGTGATCAACCAAGCTCTGTTGGTCATGAAGTACGCCATCTCCAAGATCAGTACCTTAAAGCCACCGCACAGAATTGGACACAGTTTAATGATTCGGGTTTAAAGCCTTCCCAGATTCATTTATTAGCGCAGTTAAAAGTAGGGATTTTGTGGGGCCTCACCGGCAAACAGAACACTTGGAACGGCCGCGAAGAAGAATTGGCCGCAACGTGCACGGCGCTCTTTCGAGAATTGTTAAAGCCAACCGCCAAAAACAATTAGTCTTTGATCGAGTTGGCTATCGATGAAAAAGGTAATTAGTTTCCAGCAGGCTTAAGGCTGCAAATCCCACCTTCATTATCCGAAACTGAAGGATCCGCCTCTGAACCCGATGATGTTCCACAGGTAATTACACTAGACGTTTCTCCGTTGGTTATAAAGACATTATATCCACTTCCACCACCATTCATCTTTTGAATTTTAACCTCATAGCTCTCTTTTGAGTCTTTTTCGATGAGATCCGTTTTTTCAATCTCCGCCAAAAGGGCATAGGCTTTGGCTAGGATCACTTTATCAACAGGTGTTTGGGCAACTGTTGGTTCTTCTACTTCTGAAATGGGTAATCCTGTGAAGGCACTCGCCGCAGAGAATGCGATTGACAAAGATAATACTATTTTCGTGAGTCGTAACATTGGACATCTCCTCTTCACTAACTATCAGTGAATAATCAAAAGAAATCGAGATTGATCTCTTAATAAACAAAGATGCCAAATGCGTGCCAAAGTGAGAAAACGCCTACCTCACTTCAAAGAGCCGCCTCAGAAAGACTTTCGCTTTCTAATAGACAACTGCCAAACAATTTTACATGAATCTAGATCGACACACATGCAGGTTCCACCTCAACGGGAATGATTCTTGCCTTACTTAGGATTATGCATTTGAAGAAACCTGAGCTCTTGAAATTCCACGGTGGTCGAAATGGTACCTAAACACTTCCACGCCCTTGATCGATCAAAATTAGGTTCTTTGTGGGTCGCATTGGCGACTGTGCTAGGTTTTTTCGCCCTATTTTTTCAGCCGACTCTTAGTCTTGCCGAAACAACCGGGGTCCGTTGGCTTACTATCGATGAATTTCAACAGCTCTCTGAAGAACTCTCCCATAAAGTGAATTTATTTGATGATGTCTGGAAGGCAGACCCAGAGGCGGAATTCTACGGTGGTACAAGCAGAGACTTTAGCTACTGGGTGAAGGGTCAATTCAAAAACACTTCTTCGCGCGAGATCGCCTTAAATAAGGCCAAAGAGCTCAGGCGCGTTCCGATTATTCACGTTAGAGAATTTATTGGTCTTGATTCCGATATCGATATTATTACCAAAAGCAACATCAAGATTATGGCTCAAGATTATGGGATTAAAAGTAAAATTGACACTCGTCTCCCTAACTTATTTACTCCCGAAACACCCGAAGGCCAAAATGAAATCCTGCAAGGACATATTCCGGTTGAGAAAATTCGCCTAAGTTCAAAGGGCTATGTCCGGAAAGGAGTCCTTGGTGACGGCCTCCGCGAGATTTATGAAGGTAAGATCACTGTACACTTTAGTTCACCGGAGGACTTTGCCAAGAGTGAATATGCCAAGAAGGGCATCAATCATCCGATATTATTGGCGCTCCGTTTTATTCGGCTACAAGCCGTCAATTATTTTCAGGAATATGGTTCCGACTATCCAAATCTAAAAAAACTTTTTGACCTTGATCCGACTTCTGAACAACAGGTCGATAGGGTCATCAAAGAGGCTCTGGACGGCAAAACTCTACTCCCTTATTTGGACAACCCATCTTTTGAAAGTTGGCTCAATGGAACCATTCAGAAGGCCTTCCGCTCTCACACTAATCCGACCGCCGCCATGGAACTAATGAAAAAATTTGGTGCCGATGCACTACCGCTTATTTACGATAAAGTTGAACCCATCAATCAGTATTTATTTGCTAAGAAATGGAATGAACATGAGGCCGAAGTCAATTTAGAGGCCTTTGGATTCACTCCCCAACAGCTCTTTAAAAAGGTTGAGTCTTATTTTCCTGATTTAACCGTCTAGAAACCTTAGATAGGGCCATTGAACTCAGTACACCAAGCAACTTGGACTTGCTCGTAAATCAGGTTTTCACCCTACCATTGTGGCATCATCACCCCAAAGAAACTCAATTTCTTGAAAAACTCGCCCGCTACACTCACGACAATCAAGCTCTTTTGAAAGGAATCTTTGGACAGGAGCGCTGGAAGAACCCGGAGGACAATCGAAGATTTATAAATATCATGAGCGGCACATTTCAGGGTTGCCATGGGTTACTCACAGTTGATGGATGGTGGTCCAAGGATCAAAAAGTCTTAGCCCAAATTCGGAGTACTGTTCATCAGTTCATAAACTCCGGGACGGCGAATTTTAACTCTATCAATAACAACGAGCAGTCATTTGTCTCACTTTTAAGTCATTCATTTTGGAAGAGTGATCCCTTAGTCCTTCCGCAACTCCGAAAATTCATAATTCAAACACAATATGAAACAGATTTGATTAGCTCCATAGGATTGCGTTGGCACAATGAGCATGGGTATCAGCTCCTCAAGTACGCTCTCACAAACGGTCAAAGTCGAAGAATCGATATCAGTGTAGCAAGGTCCATTCATAAAGTGTATTGGAGCAACTATCCTGACCTGATTCTTCTCTTAATCCGAAACTATGCAGAGGCTGAAGATAAATCACTTTCATTTTGGAAACGTGCGATGTCTCTGATAGTTCCTCCGCCCCTAGAAATCCAGATCAATTCACTACTCGCGGCCAAGCACTGGGAAAATAATCCTGGACTCAATTCGATTGTTGGAAAAGATAAACTCTTGTTCAAAACCCTTTTGAAAGCCTACAGGAAGGGGCGATTGAGTGAGTACCTGAACACTGAGCGCTCCGATTCAGGACCTTTGCCGAACGAATGTGCGAATACTCTAAAGTCTAAATTATGAATTTACTGACAGAAAGCCTTAACCACTCGCTTAAGCTTCAATTCTTCTTCCACTGTGTCGG